>CAJUMT010000039.1 GCA_910587495.1 uncultured Lachnospiraceae bacterium
GATGGGGTTCGCTTCCACCAGGCTGTCGTTAATGCCGTCCAGAAAACCAGTCATTTCCATAATGCTTAAACCATACTTTTCTGCCAGCTCTTTGACGGTTCCTTTTACTTCAGTATCGGAATCAGACAAAAGCTTTTCATAGACGCTCTTCTCCAAATTAAAATAATTTGCCCAAAATTTTTGAAGAGTCCCTTTGTCTTTTGTCTCATCATATGCGATTTTTTTCCATTCTTTTAACAATGCCATTGCCAATATCCATCCTTTATCCGTTTAATGTCTGTTTTTCTTTAATATATACCATCTTCTGTCATTTTTCAATTACTTTTCATGAAAGAATCCCAATTCCGCACCCTCAAGATACCGAATCAGTATATCTGCCAGTTTCCCGCTGTCCAGAGGAGGGAAAAATTCTGCTTTTTCATAATCCCCCACACAATCCCTTGCGTACAGACAGTCCGCCGCCACAATCCAGGCATTCGCATGCCTCGCTTCCAGAAGCGGAAGGCCGATGGTTTCAATGTAAGAGGGAAACACAAGCACCGAAGAAGCATACAGCTCAAACAGCGCCTTCCTGGGCATTGGTCCCGAGAACAGGACCGGCAGTTCCTTCTCCTTGGCTTCTTTCTTAAGAGAACGAACTGTTTCATTTTCCTTGCCGGTAATGGTCCAGACTACTCGATAATTTCTGTATCCTTTTTTCTGAAGAATTTTACATGCCTTCAGAAAGGTTCCGTGATTTTTATAGGCGGAAGCGTTAGCTGGATAAAAGAATATAGGATTTTCAATATCCGGATGATATGGCTTTACCGGGAGCATCTCTACCGGAGGAAACCGCACTTCCACTTTATCCTCAGAAATCCTGCACTGACGAACGATTTCCTCTTTCATCCAGTTGGTCTGTACCATAACTTTTTTCGCCCGCCGGATAGATTTCTTCATCATTCTGCCCAGAATTTGCTGGCTGAACCATGGACGGAAAGCTTCGGTCAGTCCGAACTTATATTCGGCGAAAGGCAGCGCATTATGCTCATATACGGTCTGCGGCACGCCTGTATGAGGCAGCTCAATATTCTGAAGGGACAATACTTCGTCCACACTGTACTTTCTTACCAGCCTTCCTGCCACGAAATGGTCAAAATACAGCCGGTGCAGCGGGCTTTTTTTTATCCATGGATAATTCAGCACTTTTATATGCGGTTTTTCTCTAAGCTTACAGACGCTTAATACAAAAATATATTCGTTTCTTTTATCCAGGCAAAATTCTTCGTAAAAACTTTTAAGGACTGTAACGGCTCCGCCTTCTTCGGCCGCCACATCATAAACCAGAATCTTCATCCGTTTTCACCCGCCGCATGGCTTTTATAAGCAATTCCTGACCCGTGAACGCGTCGGCGATGGTTGTGTTCTCTCTTTTGCCTTTCAAAACATCGAAAATATATGCATATTCCCCTTTGATACCCTTATCCTGCTCAAATTTTTCTTTTACGCTCTTTGTGCTGCCGTATTTTTTCAGTCGGATAAAATTATCCATCTCATAGACTGCGCCGTTTCCAAAAACCCTTAACTGCTCTTTGGGATATTTTTTGGAACCCATAGACGAATAGACAATATTTCCCACGGCTCCTGAGGCGAAACGAAGAGTGATTAGCACATTATCATTCATGGGATAACCTTTTGTCCCGGCGGCTGTGATTTGCAGATCAAGCAATCTGCTGCCGTCCAAATACTGGATCAGATCCACATAATGACACGCTTCCCCTAAGATTCTTCCTCCTCCTGACCGCTCATCCTGAACCCAGTGGTTCGGAGGAATGTATCCTGCGTTCGCGATAAAATCATACACAGCGGGAATCTTATCTGTCTTCATCTCTTTTTTTATCTGATGGATCAACGGAGCATGCCGCCTGTTCAGACCGCAGAACAGCTCCCCTTTGGAATGCCTGTAAGCTTCCCTGACCTTATCCAGTTCCTCCAGTGTCAGACAAAGGGGTTTCTCACAGTATACGTTCTTCCCTGCCTCCAATGCCTCCATTACAAACTTTGCATGGCTGCTGTGCCGGGTAGAAATTGCAATCAGATCGATATCCGGATCTGCCAAAAGCATTTTATAGTCGTTGGTCGTGTAGATAAACGGCGTTTGATTATTAACCTGGGCACCCCCCGTGCCGCCCGTGGTGGCAAGGCCGACAAACTCATATTTTCCTGTCTCTTTCATCACAGGCAGCATGGTACTGCGTACAAAATTTCCGGCTCCGATCAGTCCCAGACGAATACGGTTACCGGATGTAACCTTTTTTGTTCCGCTAAAACGGACCGTTTCCTTCCATTTTTCCTCATTTTCACTGTATTTTAACAGAACCCCGATATATTTTTCATGATTTGGATTTTTTGTAATCATTTCGTAAGCAGACGCTGCCCGCTCAAACGGAATCTCATGCGTGATCAGGTCCGATACATCCACTCTTTTCTGGGCCAAAAGCCGCACAAACTCTTCAATGTTGCGTCCCTCTGTAAAACGCACATATCCTATGGGATAATCGACACCTGCCTCTTCATACACAGGGTCGTACCTGCCCGGACCGTAAGAACGGGCGATCTTAAAGGTAAGCTCTCGCTCATAATAGGGCCTGCGGTCAATATCCATCCTGGTAACTCCGATCATACAGATGATTCCTCTGTCTCTTGTGATCGCCGCTGCCAGATCCATAGGTGCATTACTGTCTGCGGCAGCCGTGATAATGACTTTATCCACACCGCGCCCGTGGGTCAGCGCTTTGGTCATATCCATCCGACTGTCGTCATCCGAACGGATAAAAGACAAAAGGCGCGTACCCGGCATCTGTTTGTCCGATACGTCGTAACCAATCACGTCGCATCCATACGCGTCCAGAATACGGCTTACAATGTGTCCCACCAGCCCCATGCCAATAACCGCCACCATCTCTCCAGGCACTACTTCCGCCTGATGAATGCCTTCCAGAGCAATCCCTCCCAACGCGCTAAAAGCCGCCTGACGGTAATCTGTAAGTTCTTTTGGAAGTTTCGTAAGCATGGTCCGACTGACGCGGTTGACCTCACAGTGATAGGCGGTTCCTACCATGGCTACCAGGTCTCCCGCTTTAACTTCCGTCACGCCTTTTCCGCAGGATACTACGCGTCCTACGCCGGAATATCCCATGGGCATCGGCTCCGCTAATTTATTAAAGGCGCTCTCCATGGTCGTTACGATACCGTCTGTGGAAAGTTTTTCCATCACTTTTTTCACTTGATCCGGACGCTCCAGAGCCTTTTGCACCAGATTCTTTCCTCCAAAAGAAGCAAGCCCTCTTTCCGTCCCCGCGCTGACCACTGTATACAGACTCTCCACCAGCGCCATGTTTTCCTTATCTGTCGGGGCCGGCTGATCTAAAAGCTTCATGCTGCCGTCTTTTACATTTAAAAATAATTGTTTCATCTTTTTCTTCTCTCCATTATAGTTCCGCTACACCCCTCGTAATGCCCACTGTCTATAACAGTTTTTCGACCGCTTGCGCGTCCGTAAAACTGTTACGGCCATTACTCGGGCTTCCGCTGTTTATAACCGATACACTCCGTCCAGAAAGCAGATATACCTTGTATCCAAAACCACTTTTCCTTTCAGTCTGTCCATTTGTTCCCGGATCTCGTCATGTCCCACCAGAAGAACTACCATGTCCACCGCTTCCAAAAAATCGTCCAGGCTGTGATACTGGTTTGGAACCACGTCACGGGTCACATAGGGGTCATACACTTTAATCTGTCCGCCGCACAGATGACGATCCATACTGCGAAGCATCTGAAGCGTCGGACTTTCTCTCATGTCATCCACATTTTCTTTGTAAGTTAAGCCGTAAAGCCCCACCCTGCCCACGTCGAACATATGATTCTCTTTCATAATATTGTGTATCCGTTCCAGCACAAAATCCGGCATGGAATCGTTGATTTTTCGTGCCGCCAGAATGATGTTGGCAAGCCCCGGATAATCTCCCACCAGAAACCAGGGGTCTACGGAAATGCAGTGTCCTCCGACACCCGGACCCGGGGACAATATATTGACCCTGGGGTGTTTGTTGGCAATACGAATGATCTCATGAACGTCCATGTTGTCAGAACGACAAATCTTCGCAAGCTCGTTGGCAAAGGCGATATTAATATCCCGAAACGTATTTTCCACTACTTTTGTCATTTCGGCTGTACGGATATCCGTAACCACGATTTCCCCTTCGCAAAAAGAACTGTACAAAGTCCTTACTTTTTCCCCGATTTTTTTGTCGTCTGCTCCGATGGTCCGGGAATTATGTTTCAGCTCATAGACCATATTTCCGGGGATAATGCGCTCTGGCGCATGAACCAGGTGAATATCTCTTCCTTCCACCACCGGACGGATGTATTTATCAATGGTTCCCGGTGATATGGTAGACTCTATAACCACCACCGCGTCTTTAGGACACACTTCCATAACATTTTTCACCGCCTGTACCACATATTCTGCATCCACTTTTTTGCTCGCCTTGTCGTAAGGTGTCGGCACAGCCACAATATACATGTCTGTACTTACATATTCATGTGAAAAATGGATTCCCTGCTTCACCGCAGATCGAAACAGTTCGTCCAGCCCTTCCTCATCAAAAGTAGTCCTGCCTGCTATTAGTGTATCCACCAAGTCTTTATTATAGTCTGTCCCTGTAACTTCCACACCATGTGCCGCAAACATAAGAGCCGTCGGCAGGCCGATATAGCCAAGTCCTATTACATTAATCATCTGTATCACTCCTTATATGATAAGTCCTTTCACTCATAAACTTTATCCGGACTTTGTGTTCTTCCTCTGTCTGCTTCCAGGCAAGAGATAATACCTGGATCTCCTCCACTCTGCCAAATTCCGGCGCATAAGAACAGATATCGCCTTCTTCATAAAGGGTCACCCGATCCGTATCCGGCGCATACAATTCGCAGACCGTCCGTCCCTGGTCTGCTCTTTCTTTTACAACGATTTTTTGATCCTGCAGGCTGTATACATACTCCGGCGCCAGGTGAAAGTAGGCTTTTACCTGACCTTTTGCCCTGTCCTTCATGCACACCATGTTCCCTTTCAGGCCGATCGCCCTGCTGATACGTTTTCCGGTGCAAGTGGTAAGCTTTCCATAAATCCAATGGTCTTTGCAGCCGCCGGACACGTCTTTGATTCTTCTGCCTGTGCGGTGTTCTCCCCAGCAGTCGGACTGTTCTTCTCCATCCACTACAATCGTATTATGCGCAGCCGTACTGCGAAAATAGGAGCGAAGCCTCCCCTGATACTGCCCTGTCCCGGAATTGACAAAGACCGGGCGCCCGTGCCAGGACAATTCAAAGCTTAAGCCGTCGCAATGGCTGTGCCCGGGCATATAGTCAGGTGCAATCTTTCCCGCATCCATGACAATCTTAATTCCTTCTTCCTCCAGACAGTAATATCCCGCATCCGGAAACACTTTTTTTGCATCGACGCCCGGACAGATGCCAAACTCTTTTTTAAGCGACTTCAAAAGGCAGTCAAGGGGCCTTGCCACATTGTCCCCCGCGTCATTAAAAAGAAGTGTGCGGCCCATGCCCTGTTCCAGGGACCATACGGCGTCCGTCATCTTCTGCATGGTCACACACAATTTTTGATACAGCTCACCGTCTTTTTCATACACGGATTTTGCCACACGCATGATATCTTCAAGGATAATCTTATGATACATCAGACTTCGCTCATAATGCATCCCATCCGGCAGGATCTGTTCCCGGACCTCATTTGTAAACAGCCTTTTATACTTTCTGTAGGTTCTCTCTTCCTGAAAATACAAAGCCCCAAGCAAAACAGTCTTCAAATTTTCAAAATAATGATTTCCCAGCAGATGGCGCTCCAATCTTTTTTGTAGATGCAAATATTGGGCATACATGCTGCCGTTCAGCATTTTGCAAAACGGCTGGTCTTTTAAAAATGTCTCTCCCAAAGCAGATATACATATCCACAGATTGGTAAGCCGAAGAGAGATTGTATAAGGATGCCACCCGTCTCCCCTTCCATTCTCGTTGTCTAGGATCCATCTTAAGCAGTACTCTTTAAAGCATTCATAATACCGAATATCGTTTTCTTCTTTGTATGCTGCCGCAAGCGGGATCAAAAACTCCATATAATGCAGGTTAAAATTCCACAGATGAGATCTTTCCGCCACATGCCAATCTCTGCCTCCGGGTATCCCTTCTTCATAGAGAAGCTTCACCCTGCCTTCTAAAATCTCTTCTGTATCAAATCTTTTAAGATACAGAGAAGCACCGTCCAGATCCGGCATCCATAAAGGCTGCGGCTTACAGGCAGGCGCTTCTTTTTTCGTGTCCGCCTTTTGTCCCCGTTCCAGACGATTTTTAGCCAAATATAAAAGCTGGCTTTTTTTCAGATATTTTAAAGTCTGACAGTACTTATCTATTTTTTTCAACACTTTCAATCACCTGATACAATCTATCCGTCAATACGGAAAAATCAAAGTCTTTTGCGCCGTTTCTGGCGTTTTTTTCCAGCTGCGCATATGCTTCCCGGGACATATGGCTGACCTTTAGGATTTCATCCGCCAACGCCCTGGGCGTACATTCTTCCAGGGAAAATCCGCACTGATATCGGTCCAGAATGCAGTATCCCATTTTCACGGTGGAAATAACAGGCTTTCCGCTGGCCATATATTCAAAAAGCTTGTTGGAACTGTTCCCCCTTGACCAGTTGTACTGGGATTGAGAATAATTTAAAATGTTTACGGAAGAACGGCTTAAAATATAGGGAATGTATTTTCGTTCCACAAATCCTTTGAACACCACATTGTCAAGCCTTTCGTCCTCCGCCCGCTTTTTAAGCCGTTCCAACTGGCTGCCGCCGCCGAAGATCAGAAAACGGATCTTTTTATAGTCTTTTAAAAGCGCCGCCGCATCCAGCAGATTATCTACATTGTTAACCGGACGGATCGTACCTGTATAGACTACTTTAAAGGAGTCGTCTTCCAGATCCGAATCAGGCAGGATATCTTTGTCTATACTTTCATAATAGTCCTTCAGCTTCACGCCGTTATTCACATAATGGCATTTATTAAGATCAATCTTTCCTCCATGGGTACTGTCCCATCCCATCTCCTTGATGTGGTCCACATCGCCTTCCTTGGTAAATACGATGGCGTCCGCATGGACGTACATCCACTTCTCCCCGGCGCTTAAAAGTCTCCCTGCAAAACTGTCCATCTTTACTTTTCCAAAAGAAAAGATGGCTTCGGGCCACAGATCTCTGACTTCCACCAAAGCAGGCACACGAAATCTTTTTGCCAGCAAAATTCCGGCGACAGCTGCCAGAGGATGCGCGCTGGAACCCATAATAACATCCGGTCTTCCATATTTTTTCGCATATTTACCCGAGATACGAAGAAGACCGAAAAAGTAGGACAGCATATTTCTTACACGCGAAATTCCGTTCCCCTGATATTTACTTGTTTTAACAAACACAAAGGGAACCCCTCCCTCTTCTGTGCGAAGATAAGGCTTCCCGTGCGTGTCAACCGTGTCCCCCGTCTGGTGTAGTTCATTGGCGGCAAAAACGGTCGTCTCCATCTCTTTTTTCTGTAAACATTCCGCAAAATAATAATGTCTGAGCATCGGCCCTGTCTTAGGCGTCGTGGCATAATGATTAAAAATCCAAAATCTACGCATGGTTTTGTCCATCCTCCACACCTTCTGTACTTTCTTTCATAAACATGATCTTAAGGGTTAAAAATATCAGCCGTATATCCATGAATATGGAGTAACTTTCTATATACATCAGATCCAGTTTCAGTTTATCCAGTGGGGTCGTATTATATTTTCCGTAGATCTGGGCATAACCGGTAAGTCCTGCTTTTACTTTCAGGCGGTAAATAAATTCCGGCGTCTCCTTGCAGAACTCTTCTATATACTGCTGACGTTCCGGGCGGGGACCCACAACACTCATATCGCCTTTTAAGATATTCAGCAGCTGGGGCAGCTCGTCCAAACGGGTAGCTCTGATAAATTTTCCGACTTTCGTAATCCTGTCGTCGTTTTTGCTGGAAAACCTGGCTCCGTCTTTCTCCGCGTCTACAATCATGCTGCGGAATTTATAGATCTGGAATTTCTTCCCGTCCAGGGTCACGCGCTCCTGTTTAAAAAGCGCCGGCCCCCTGTCTTCTGCCTTAATCGCCAGCGCCGTCAAAAGCATAAACGGGGAGGATATCAGCAGCAGGACGAAAGAGATCACAAGATCCATGGCGCGTTTCATGATCCGCTGTTCAAAGGACAGTCCATGATTGCGCAGCAGAAGAAACGGTGTGTCAAAGGTGTGAAGCCCTTCTGCTCCCCGAAGCAGAATATCCGTCACCTCCGGGGCAACATAGATGCGGATCGATCTTTCATAACAATATTTCAATAAAATGTTGCGCTTCTGCTCTTCCAATCCATACAGCATCATGGCGTCGCAGTTTTGTATAGCCTCCCGAAGCTCTACCAAAGGCGCTTCGGAAGAGACGCAGCCGGACACCACATACAGGTCCTTTCGGGTGGAAATTTTCAAAAGCAGATTATCTCTATGGGCTTCGTCGCAGATCAGCAGCAGTCTTTTAGGAGGAAACAACCTCCAGAAAGCTTTATCAGAAATCAGATTTACTGCGACAATCACCAGAAAATCCGCGCCGCAGGCTATGCCCATGGGCCATACGATCGGAAACGGGAATACATGAAACACCATGATAATCTGAAGATACATAACCCCGTTGGCAATCAGCATCCCCAATGTCTGAGAAAGAATCAGCTGCCCTTTTTTATAATAGGCGTATTTTGTGCCCCCATACATATATACAAAAACCGCCTGATACAACACATAAAACCCGAGCATCATTAGGTTTCCTTTGTTCTCAAAGGGTCTTTCCATCCTCACATTATATAATTGAAACCAGATAAAAGTGAAGATGACCGTCTCCACCAGTATTTCAAACCCGGCGACCCCCAGGCGGAGCATCCTTTTGTACTGGTCAAATCTATCCATGGAAGCCATTACCCCCGTCTTTTTCTTCCGTTTTCATCTCGCGCAAATATTCCTGAAAATCCCGAATATATTCTTCCCCGTCATAATGGGTGCTGGCCAGAACCAAAAGCACGGAATCCGGGGAAAAATCGTACATATCTTTCCAGATCATCCGCGGAATATAAATTCCCGTCATTGGTCTGTTTAGTTCGGCGACAAATTCTTCCGTGCCGTCCGTGATGCGGACTTTACTCTCCCCGGCCACATTGATCAGAACAAACTCGGACTCGCGGTTGGCATGCTGCCCCCGAACAACCGTATCATCGGAACCATATATATAAAAGACCCGTTTGATATCAAACGGGACGTTCCGGCTGCCTTCAATAACAACCAACTTTCCCCGCTCATCGCCCAGATCGGCAAATTCAAGTATCGGACATCTATCTTTTAACACATCAACTCTCCTAATCTTTTATTCTACCGGAACCGGTTCAGAGCGTCTGTCACATACTCCTGTTCTTCCTTTGTCATTCCGTTGTAGACAGGCAGAGAAAGGACTGTATCAGCCATATGCTCCGTCACCGGGAAATCGCCTTTTTTATATCCCAGGTATCCGTATGCCTCCGACAGATGGGGCGGAACCGGATAATGAATGATCGTTCCGATCTCTTTTTCCGCAAGATACTGCGCAAGCCGGTCGCGCGCTTCGCAGCGGACCACATATTGGTGCCATACGGCTTTGGTGCCTTTAAGCGGTTCCGGAAGAGAAAGATGCGGCGAAGAAAGATGTTCTGCATAATATGCCGCAATCGCCTGTCTTTCTTCTGTAATTTCCTGTATATGTTTCAGGCGAACCCTGAGAAGTCCCGCCTGCAGTTCGTCCAGCCGGGAGTTTGCGCCGACGACTTTATTGTAATATCGTTTCTCGCTCCCATAGTTGCGGTACATCTTAAACGCCCGCGCCAAAGACTCGTCTTTTACCACCACCGCGCCGCCGTCCCCGAAAGCGCCCAAATTTTTGGAAGGATAAAAAGAAAAGCATCCCACGTCCCCGAATGTCCCTGTCATCTGTCCTTTATAACACGCGCCGTGGGACTGGGCGCAGTCTTCCACTAAGTAAAGGCGATGCTTTTTACACAGCGTCTGTATCTCATCCATCCGGCAGGGCATGCCGTATAAATGTACCGCAAGGATCGCTTTGGTGCGTTCTGTAATCTTTTCCTCTATCCGGGTTACATCCATGCCGAAATGCTCATCTGGTTCTATAAACACCGGCGTAGCGCCGTTGATCGTAATTCCCATGACGCTGGCAATATAGGTATTCCCCTGCACAAGGACCTCGTCCCCTTCGCCTATACCCAGCACACGAAACGCAAGCCACAAAGCATCCAGCCCGCTGGCAAGGCCGACACAGTATTTTGCTCCGGTAAAAGCAGCAAATTCCTCTTCAAAAGCAGCCACTTCCCTGCCAAGCACATACCAGCCGGAACGCAGCACTTCCAGCGCTTTTTGTTCAAACTCCTGCTGATATTTGTAAAAGTCCCGGTCCATCCGGTTCTGCATAATCTTCATACTTATTCCTCATTTTCATTTTTGCAGATCGTATCAATCAGAAACGGCGGTCGATTTCTGGAAGCGTCCAGCGCCCGCCATATATATTCTCCCAGTACGCCCAACATCAGTAAAATAAGTCCTGTGGAAAACAAAAGCACCGCCATCAGGGAAGTCCATCCGATCACATCCTCCCCCACAATCAGTTTGCTGGAAATAATATAAATTCCCATAATAAACGCAAACAGCGATACAAGCCCGCCCAGCATGGTCATAAACCGGATCGGGAAGTAAGAGAAACTCATCATGGAGTCCATAACCAGCTTGATCTTTTTGCTCATGGTCCACCGGGACTGCCCGATTTCTCTGGCACGCCTGTGAAAATAGACTTTATCGGTCTGAAATCCCATCCACAACACCTGCAAAGACAGAGAAGAATTCTTCTCGTCCAGCATCAGAAGCACGTCGATGGCTTTTCTGTCCAGCAGATAACAGTCAAATCCGCCCTCCGGCATGGAAGGCATGATAAGTTTACGCACAATCACATAATACAGATTGGCAAACCATTTATAAAACCGGCTATCATCCCTCTCTTCGCGAACGGCAAGCACCACTTTGTTTCCTTTTTTCCAGCTTTCGTACAAATCCAGAATCAATTCTGAATCTTCTTGTAAATCCGCCTGCTTTGTGACGGCGCAGTCGCCGCTGCAGCAGGAAAAACCGGCCAGAAGCGCCGCGTGTTCTCCAAAATTCCTGGACAGACGCACCAGCGTCACATGGTTGTCCATCGCTTTAATCTCCTGCATCACATCCCAGGAATGGTCGCCGGAACCGTCGTCCACCATAACGATTTCATACTCTCCCAAGCGCCCCAGTATCTTTTCTTTCATGTCCTGATATAAAAGCATCAATGTATCTTCGCTGTAGTAAACAGGGATAATAATGGATATCTTGCTCATTTTGTCACTTTCCTGATTCTTCTATTTCGGTAACTTAGCTTAGTTTACACCAAAACACACCCATAGGCAACAATTTTTCCTTTTCATGCCTGAAATAAATCAGAAGGTGACAAACCGGTAAAAATAGATTATAGTAATCAGAAAAGACAGTTACAGACCAGGAGGAAACATCATGTCTCAAAATCAAAAGAACCTGTTATGGGCATTTTTATGTCCCATACTCTTTATTATTGTCCTGTGGAACCTGATTCCCTTTGTGTATGGGATTGTGGACGACCGCACAATGATGGAAGTCGTTTCCGGACAATACTTAGGCACCCCTGACCCCCATACGATTTTCATAGGATACTGGTATTCCAGCCTTCTGGCCGGACTATACAGGCTGGCGCCGGGCGTGGACTGGTATGCCCTCGGCTGCCTCACACTCCAGGGCGGATGTATGGCTCTGATCCTTTATCGTCTGCTGGGACAGCAGGAAACGAAAAAAGGCAGGATATTGTCAGGTATGCTGGCTCTTTTATGGTGTACTGCCCTTGGCATACGAACCACCGCTCAGTTTACGTTTACCACCGTGGCTGCTGTCCTGGCCGTAACTGTGATTTTCTGGTATATGACCACGAAAAAATTCCGGATTCCGGAACTTGTTATCTTATTTATCCTGTGTTTTCTGGCCGCTGAGATGCGTTTTCCTGTCTACTGTATGGTTGTACCCGTATGCGCCGTGCTTTGGCTGTTCCGCGTATGGGAGGACAGGGCGGACGGTATAAAAAATCCGCGGCATATGGCCGTTCCTTTCATCGCCGGAGGCGCCGCCCTTTTGTATCTGGCAGGATTTTTTCTGGGGTATGGAAGCGAAGGCTGGAAGACCTATACAGATTATAACGATACATGCACGGTCATCTTTGATTATGACGACTATATGTTCCCAAGATATGAGGATGATACAGAACTGTATAACCAGGTAGGCATTTTTTCTAAACCGCGGGCAAAAAATCTGTATTACTATAATTATACGGCGGACGATCAGATCGATACCGAATTTTTCCATCAATACCTTTCCGTCAGAAAAGAACAGGTCAAAGACCGCAGAAACCCTGCCGCCAGACTGGCAGGGAGTATAAAAAGCTATATAAAAAATGTTTTGAAAGGCACCTACGGTTATGGTCATCTGCTGGCGCTGATCGGATACGGCGCTCTGATCCTGTGGTATCTCACACAGAAAGAATGGCGTCTGTTTCTGAAAGTATGCGCCGTCCTTGGCACGCAGTTCGTCTTATGGACCTATCTGATCTACCGTGGCAGAATGCCGCTTCGGGTACTGGTCTGCATGAATCTGATGCTCGCCGTGCCGCTGCTTTTAATGTGGCGGGAAGAACTATCCTATGTTAAAATTTCCGGTCGTCTGAAAAAAGCGGCACTGGCTCTGATGCCGGTCCTGCTGGCTGCAGCAGCCGTCTTTGGTATTTTTACTGTCCGTCTGGAGAATAAAGAAAAACAGGAAATGAACGACGATGTGGAACAGTTGAAGGAATACTGCATGGAACACCCGGAAAACTTTTATTTTAACGATGTGACTTCCATGGCCATGAGTTCTTATAATGTACACTTATGGCAGGAAGAGCCTTATGTAATGAATTATATCTCACTGGGAGACTGGATCAGTTTCAGTCCCGTCTGGGCGCAGAAATTAGAGCAGCACGGAATCAAAGATGTGCCAAAAGCCCTTTACGGTCAGGATAATATCTATCTAATCTGTAATTTCGACCGGGGATTAGAATATCTGACCACCATCTATGAGGGCGCATCCTTCACAGAGGTGGACAAGATTCACGGATTCAAAATATATAAGCTGGACCGCCCTTAGGGGTCAGTCCAGCCGTCTGTTTCGGACCAAATCCACCAGCCTTTGTCCGAATAGAATCTTTATTCCCTGTTTTAAATAAAAAGCTGCTTCCCGTCTAAGCCAGGAAAAGGAAGGATGAAACACATGCAGTTCTTTAAACATCCTGCGCTGCTCTTTGTGGGCCGCCATCTTGTTTTTATCTGAATACCCTGCAATTTCATAAATGCAGACTGTAACCGGTCGATATTGAAATATCTTTTCCTGCAAATACAATGACAAAAAAAAGTGATGATCCGCGCAGACTTTATAACTTGTATCATAGGGCAGAGCCGCTGCCAGCTCTCTTAAAACAAACGCGGACTGATGGCAAAAAGCCATCTCACAACGCAGGCGGTCAAGGGGAAGCGCCTGATATAGCTTTGTTTTTCCCTGGTAGGTACACAACGCATCTCCATAAAGAATTTGCGCGTCCTCTGAAACGTCCGCAAACACCTGCTTAAGCGTATCTTTCCCGGCCAATAAGTCTCCTGCATTTAAAAATAAAAGCCATTTGCCGTTCGCCATGCGGCTTCCTTTATTCATGGCGTCGTATATGCCCTTGTCAGGTTCCGACAGAAAATGAAATGGAATATCCGCGGCTTTGAATCTCTCCTCTGACTGCAATAAAAGTTCCTTTGTGCCATCGTCGGACCCGCCGTCTACAACCAAATATTCCATTTCGACCCATGTCTGGCAAAGAATGCTCTCCATAGTTTTATGCAGCTGCTCTTTGGCTTGAAAGCAGACAGTTATGATTGTTAATGCCGGTTTAAGATTCATGATATTCTTTTTCCGTGTTGACATTCCATATATTTTCTTTTGTCTTTTTACCTGACAAAATATTATCCACCGTCTCAAAAGCGGTCGCCATGGAATGATCCATATTATTGTAGCGATGCTGCCCGTTTCTCCCCACGCAGTATAAATTATCAAACTGATTCAGATATCCGATCACTTCCTCTATTCTGTCATAAGTATCAAAATATGCCGGGTATGCTTTTTTTACTTTTTCCCGGTGGAAATCCAGAACATCCTCTTTTCTGTTAATTACACCCATACGAATCAGCTCCTCAGCGGCCAGACGGGCGCACTTGGAGGCCGAAAGATTCCAGAAATCGTCATTTTCATTACAGAAATATTCCAAGCCTATCCATACTTTGGAGTCCACATCCTCCACCAGATACGGAGACCAATTATTAAAAATCTGAATCCTTCCCAGTTTTACCCCGGTATCCTGCACATAGATCCAGCAGTCCGGAACAATATGATTCAGGGTCTTTATATCTGTCTTATTCTTAAGATTTAATTTCTCTACCAAAAGCCCCACAGTAACAAAATCCCTGTAGGGAAGACCTGACGCGACAGCACGGACCTGATCCGGCACTTTCTCTCCCATTCCGTCTACGAGGTCTTTCAATGGCATAGATGAAATAAAAATATCACCTTCTATGGTCTTTTGATTTCCTGCTTTATCTTCTGTCACAACGGCGTCTATCTTCCCGTCCGACACCTGCATTTTCGTAACTTTACAGCCCTTTTGAATGTGCCCCCCCATTTGTACGATTTCTGCAGCCACAAGCTCCCACAACTGTCCCGGTCCGTATTTCGGATAAATAAACTCTTCAATCAGGGAAGTCTCTACTTTACTTTTATCCCGGGACGGGAGAAGTTTGGAAAACATATCTTTTACAATTGCCAGAATCGAAAGGCCTTTTGTGCGCTGCGCCCCCCAGCTTGGGTCTATCTCCCTTGGATGTCGTCCCCAGAGCTTTTCCGTATATCCCTCAAAAAACATCTGATATAAGACTTTTCCAAAGCGATTGACATAAAAATCTTCCAGGGAATGTTCCTGTCTTTTATGGACGCAGGAGTTAAGATAACTGAAACCGGCTCTTAGAGTCTGTGCAAAACCCATATTAATAAAAGTCTGTGGCTTCAAAGATATGGGATAGTCAAAAAATTTCTTTTTGTAATAAATCCTTGATACTCTCTGACGGGTCAGCATAACCCTGTCTTCTTTCTCCGGATCCGGCCCGCCTTTTTGCAGTGGCTTTATCCTTCCAAGTTTTTTATCGTCATAGGAAGGCGCCCCCTGCATGGGCATAATCTGCTTCCACCAGTCCATGATCCTTTTGTCTTTGGAGAAAAACCGATGCCCCCCAATGTCCATACGGTTATTTTTGTATTTTACAGTCCGGGAGATGCCTCCGATCTCGTCGCTTTCTTCCAGCACCACCACATCGTATTTTTCCGGCGACCTTTTTTTTAATTCGTAAGCGGCCGTAAGCCCTGCAGGTCCTGCTCCGATCACTATTATTTTTTTCATTTTTGCAATTCTCCCCCCGTATCTCTTAAAACACTTTTTATAAACAACAATATGCCAAACAATGCCACAATTTGCGCCCGATAAGTATACCAGAAATGAATCTGGGAATGGTTAGACATGACCAGATACCAGATATACGGGTAAGTGGCTACTGCAAGGATCGGCAGATAACCGCCGATTGTCCTTAAATCTTTCAGTTTCTTCCAAATCAAAAGAATTATCGCTGCTGTCAAAATCAGAAGGGCTACTTTGCTCCATGTAATAATCCCCTCATCCTGCACATTCAACCACGCTTTCAGATTTTTACGGATTGTGCCGATCCGGTCAAGGGGATCTTCTTCACTGCCATTAAGACGGTACTGAACCACCGACATGGTTCTCCAAAAGTAACGTACCCCCAGCACTGCTGCTCCGATCAGCCATTTTATAATCCAGGTCAGGGCATAACCCAGTCCCCAGGAAACAGAAGCTTTGAACGTAAACCAGGCATTCTCCTTTACATCCGCCTGCTCGTCCCTTACCCGAAGCCAGAGCAGAAGAATGAGCGGAAGCCCCAATGTAACAATGGGATAAGTCAGAAAATCAAAAAAATTCTCCACCATGCCCACCGTAAAAAAATACAGCATAAATCCTGCGGGATGGTTCCGGCCATATCGTGTCAGCAAAAAGATCAGAGATACAAATAACACGAAAAAGGTAGTCAAATACTGAAAACAGGTAGCCACTGTCACAAGATAGCTGCTGGCCACCGAAAGAACATACAGCATGGCACAGGAAAAATCTGTTTTTTTCCCGATCAGCCACGCGCTCCAGAAAAACAGAAGATAGAAGGCGAGCATCCCCAAATACCGCACCTCCTGTACCTGAAAAATAATAGACAACGGCCTTAGGATTACCTGATAGCCATGCCAGTACCTGGGGTAGGCATTGATGCTGACCGAAGACTGGATAAAATTGTAAGTGTCCCGTTGGGGAATCAGGCTTTCATACATCAGCATATCCGTATGATTGTCCACAATGGCACTGTGACGGTAAAAAGCATACAAAGGACGCTCTCCTTCCCCTTCCATCACTTCCAGCGACTTCTCCACATTTCCCTGAATCCAGGAGGTAGGAATGCAGTAGACAAGAGCCATGGAACAAAAAAAGACGGCTATCAGGATTATATATCTTCTCACAAAAGGTTTCAGTTGTTTTAATCCTCCCATTTTCTTGTGTCCTCCCCTGTTTGATAATCTTCGTCCACAAAAATACAAAACTCATCTGTGGAGGCATATTTTTTATATCCGTATGCTTCCCAGTCGCCAATGTAAGTGCGGTTCGCCGAAAAAATAAGAAAAGTACAGCCTCGCTCCTTCGCCAACGGCGCCAGTACTTTAAGGTCAATCTCCTGCTTTT
Source organism: uncultured Lachnospiraceae bacterium (assembly GCA_910587495.1). Classification (GTDB taxonomy): domain Bacteria; phylum Bacillota; class Clostridia; order Lachnospirales; family Lachnospiraceae; genus Hominiventricola. Next base: position 17,166 of record CAJUMT010000039.1, read on the forward strand.
GCGCTTCCAGATATAAAATCTGGCTGTCATCTTCCGGATCTTCCATTCCATTATACCCCAGCGCGTTCCTTCCAAATTCCAGCGTAATTGACGGATCATATTGACGAATATAGGGCATCAGCCGATTGGATACCAAGGCATGTATATTTTCCGGCAAAAGATCACAGACAGCAGCCACATTCTGCGGCAGTTTATATATGTTGGTGGAAGGCGCAAACCATTCCTCAGACAAAACTTTCTTTCCGCACAAAGTAAGAACAATCAATCCCAACACAAATATCGCATGTCTTAAGATTCCCTTAAATTTTTTAAGGAGCAAACATCCCGCATAAGGAATGATAACTGCCAGCAGGATCAACCACAGAATCCTCCAGTATACATTCTCCCCCAAAAATCTCATAAAAAGTTTCCCGGTCAGCGGACACCAGTACAAAAACAAAAACATCAGCGGCAGTATGCCGACCTGCAGCTTTTTCATTTTGTCGGTTTCCTGCCAGAGAATCCACACGATACAAACAAGCAAAAGCGGAAAGATCCATGCCCCTTTAAATGTATCCGCAAAGTCCGTTCCCGCAGTTTTGAAAAACTCCTGCATATAACAACCTCTCTGCATCCTAATGCGTCAAATAAACATAATAAATCCCAAGTACAATACACGGCAGACAGGAAGCCGCGCCGCACAACAAATATCGCACGCTCTTTTTCTGCAATGCCTGCAGGCATACCATTGTCCCCACAAAAACCGGAGACAGCATAATCCCCATGGAAGACAAAAGGCATCCGGCCAGACAGGCAAACCCCAGTAAAATCCAGTTTGCAGCCTTCTCATCCTCAGCAGTCCTTAAGACGCCGTAAAAGAGCATTGGAAGAAGCAGTACAGCCAAAACGCCTTTTCCTACCCAGGGGGTAATACTAAGAAATGTAAGTCCTGCGGTATGTTCCCCGCTCATGTACAGATGAAGCAGCACGGAAAACGAAAGAAACATCCCCTGAAGCTGCGTATCATCTGCAAACATCCGTTTCGCGATCAGTCCATAAACCACATACGTCGCAGGGATGATAAGCCATGGCAGAATCGTGTGGGCCATAACGGTCGGAAGCACACGGAATATACTGGACAGCCATGCATAAAAGATCGGCCACAAAGACAGCACATACCGCTTGTCAAAGTCCGCAAATGATCCGGTCTCCGGATAGACCCAGTAGATCTTGTCCGTGTAAACAGCCGTGTTGGCCAGGTTCACATAGTAAGTATCATCCCATTCCAGGTACATATGATGATGGATAAAATATAGCTGATAACAAATCAATATAAATGCCGCTATATGCCCCAGCGTCATATATTGTCTACCGTTTCCGGCCAGATTCCGGATATCTGCAAGAATATCTTTCCAGCAGAAAAGTCCGGCTGCACAGCTTAAAGCGATCAGGGCGCTGTACAAACGCACAAAACTGCGGAACCCGGCCAGGCGCATAGTCATGGGCACAAGCAAAAGCTCCATAAGCGCCCACCAGAACAAAACTCCCGCTGCAAGAGAAAATAAAATCCCCTCATTTTTCAGTTTTAACAGGCGGCACAACGCATAACCGGACAAACCTGTCCCGACAAAGAAGAATGCCGCCGTAAGCAATATTTCCAAGCGCATGTTAAGTCACCGTTACTTTTCTATCATCCAGAGCTTCTGGTCCTCTATATTATAATCATACACATCTTTCAATTTTTCTTCATAAGGAATGTAGTCCTGAATCCTGTCCGGATGGAAAACAGATACATAGGGAAAATTCCACATATTTACGACTGATGTATCATACCATATACCTTCCCGAATCATTGCATTTAAATTCTTGCATCCCATCAATAGCGTCAGGAAAAAGAAAAACGTCGCTGCCAGCTTTGAGAACCGCTCTTCTTCTTTAAGAAGCGCCAAAAGCAGCGCGCCTTCCAGTACTTTAAAAATTACACAATACCGGCTGGCATAATAGGAACTTACACAAAGCAGCATATAAAAACATACGCCGCAGGTATAGGCGTTAAAAAGCAGTTCTGTCTTTTTTTCCACCCGTCCATATTTCCTGTTATAGTAAAAATAAAGGGAACATAAAACCAGGAAACTTATCAGTCTTTCCCCTATGGCAAAGCTGCTCGTGTTTCCATGAAATAAAAGTTCCCACATATGGTAGGTTCCCATCAAATTCACAATAAAATACTTGACTGCTTTCATCTGTAAAACAGCCCCGCCCGCTACCGAAAGTCCTGCCAGTACCGCCATCACATGGGCAGGAATATAGCTGACAACGGGAAGAATCAGCCAGACATACCCCACTTTATGAAACGATGATGCGATCAACACAGCCAGCACATATCTGACCCACTTTCTCTCCATATAAAAAGGAAGTGCCAGACCCAGAAATACACAGATCGCCAGGCCCTGCCGCAGGCCGGATATCATATACGTCAGATATAGTACCGGATAGAGCATAAAAAGCCCCATGGTCTTTCTTTTGAAATATCTGCTTAAGTACCTGTGGAGTAAAAGCATCTCCACAAGCCCCAGTCCCATGGTAAATACCCAGAATGGCGCGCCAAAGATTTTAAATACTGCGGAAAGTATCCGCCACCCGATTTCTGGATGAAAACCGCAAATATATCCCTGAGACAGGTCTATAACCGGCGGAATCGTTTCATAAAGCGCGTGATATGTCACATAATCGGTTCCCTGGCCGAAACGCAGACACAGGCACAGTGTCATAATCACCCAGCAGGCGCGATAGATTTTCTCTTCCTGCAAGGGTTTAAACCATGTAAAAAGCGTTCCTGCTGCCGCCAGTAAAAAGGTCAGTAAATACAGACTCATGCTTTTCCTTCCAGTATGTCCGCAATCCTTACGCTGGCAAAGCCGTCTCCATATGGATTGCTTGCCGTACTCATCTTTTTATATTCTTCTTCATTTTCCAGAAGCAGTTTAAAATTATGATAAATCACTTCTTCATCCGTTCCTACCAGTTTCAAAGTCCCTGCTTTAATCCCTTCCGGTCGCTCCGTCGTATCCCGCATCACCAAAACCGGTTTGCCAAGGGACGGAGCTTCCTCCTGGATGCCGCCGCTGTCTGTCAGGATCAGATAGCTTCTTGCCAGAA
>CAJUMT010000040.1 GCA_910587495.1 uncultured Lachnospiraceae bacterium
ATGGAAACGGGCGGTAGGAATATGGGCGCTTTCGTAGCCTGCTTTCATCTTTGATTTATATTTAATACGGGCCATGTCTTTTGGCTGCAGGCCTGTGGTGATATGGAAGTCTTCCCGAAGCCTTGCATCCTGTTCCAGCCAATATTCGTTGTTGCTTTCCAGCCAGTCGATTTTGCCGTGGCGGAAAGAAAGAAAAGCGACGGCACGGAACATGGCCTCGTAATCTTCCATATTCTCGACACGGTAATATTCAGTCAGCGTGTTTTTTAAACAGGGAGTCAGGGAATCATAAGGAGTATCCCCAATACCGAGGACATTGATCCCGTTTGTTTTCAGGGCGACGCAGAAGTTTTCGTAGTTACCCGGAAAAGCAGGTGAAATAAAGATGAAGTTTCGCATGATTAGTCTTATCCTCTCTTGTTGTGTTTACTTTTGTGCATCTTTATATTTTTTTAGAAACCGATGTATACGCCCGTAAGGATCCAAAAGATCGCTGATGGATGCGTCGTGGTTCAGCGTGTCGATTAAAAGAGCGATGTATTTGCTCATATCACAGCTGATATAGTAAGGCTTTGCCAGAAGCTCCGGCTTTTGATAGACCAGATTGGTGGTAAGCAGACGATGGAACAGGCCTTCTTCAAACGCTTTGTCAAACTTTTCCAGCCCGTTGGTGAACAGCCCAAAGGTGGAGAATAAGAAGATCCGGTTGGCCTTCAGGTCTTTTAGCTTTCCGGCCACGTCGATCATACTTTCACCGGAAGAGATCATATCGTCAATGACGATAATGTCTTTCCCCTCCACATTGCTTCCCAGAAATTCATGGGCGACGATGGGATTGCGTCCGTTGACAATCTTTGTGTAATCCCTTCTTTTATAGAACATACCCATATCAAGACCCAGAATGTTGGCAATATAAATGGCGCGGCTCATACCGCCCTCATCGGGGCTTACGACCATCATATGGCTGCTGTCTACCTGCAGGTCGGTTATATTACCAAGAAGCGCTTTAATGAACTGATAGGAGGCCTGTACGGTCTCAAATCCGTGCAGGGGTATAGCGTTCTGCACGCGAGGGTCGTGAGCGTCAAAGGTAATAATATTGTCCACGCCCATATTAACCAATTCTTTTAAGGCCAGTGCGCAGTCCAAAGATTCCCTGGTAGAGCGTTTGTGCTGGCGGCTTTCATAGAGGAAGGGCATGATGACAGTGATCCGTCTTGCTTTTCCGCCGCAGGCAGCAATAATACGTTTTAAATCCTGATAATGATCGTCCGGCGACATATGATTCTCATAGCCGCAGAGGGAATAGGTAAGACTGTAATTGCATACATCCACCATCAGGTAGAGATCCCGTCCGCGTACAGATTCCAGCACGATTCCTTTGGCTTCTCCTGAACCAAAACGGGGAACTTTGGCTGAAACCAGATAGGAATCTTGTTCGTACCCCTGGAAAGCAATAGTATTTTTATGTTCGTTTGCGCTCTCTCTGCGCCACTGCACCAGATAATCGTTGACTTTTTGGCCCAGCTCTTTACAGCTTGGAAGAGGGATGATACCTAAAGGCCCTACTGGTATGGTTTCCAGAATGCGTTCGCTGCGTTGAATATTCATAGTGATCCTCCACGGTAGAATAAAAACATGTGTAAGTGTAAAAAATCGATCAAAATTGTTATAACATCCCTGCCTTATTATCGTCAAGATTATTTCACAGGGAGCGGGATATTTTTTTTCGGATACGTATGTCGCTGCCAATAAATTTTACAAGGGTGTAAGAACTTGTAATGCGGGAAAAGACCCGTTCACTGTATATATCCCGGAAATCTTTTGGAGATAAATTGGTGGAAAGAATGGTGGAACGTCTTCTAAGCGCCCGCTCATTCAGGATCTGGAAAAGTTTGGATACAGTGAACGTATTGGCCATCTCCGTTCCTATATCGTCAAGGATCAGAAGATCGCTGTCCAGCAACGCTTCATGCCGCTGCCCCGGTTCTCCTGCCTCTGAACTGCCTGTGACAGAAAAATGTTCAAAGAACTGAAACGCCGTAAAATAGATGACGGAATGCCCCGAATCCAACAGCTCTTTGGCGATACAGTTAGTTAAAAAGGTCTTACCGGTTCCCACCGGTCCATAAAAGAGGAGACTTCGATCTTCTGCGTCAAAAGTGCGGATAAAGTCCTGGCATTTGCGGACCACAGCAGGCATGACGGCTTTTTGCTCGTCATCGTAAACGTCAAAAGAGAGAGTGGAAAAGTTTTCTTCTAACAAGACCGCCTGAAGCTTTGAAGAGGAATACAGGATTTGTATCTCTTCGTTTAAAAAGCATCGGCATTTTTTGCAGCCGATATAGCCGGTATCTTTACAATCCGGGCAAGCGTAAGCAAGTTCCAGATAATCTGCAGGATAACCGGCTTTTTTTAGGAGACCTTCTTTTTTCTGTTTAAGAGCGGACAGCTTGCAGCGCAGGTCTGCAAGGACTGATTCTCTATCTTCGCTGTCTGCTTTCTGGGGCGTGACATAGAGCTTTTCAGCCTGTTGTACGCTTAAAGCGGATATGGTTTCTTCAATCGTCTGGATTTCGGGCAGTTTTTCATAGATTTCTTCTCTATGCCTGCACTGTCTGCGGTAATTCTGGTACTGCCTTCGGTCATAGCTGCGCATGATGGCATCGTATTGTTTGTTTGTAAGAGGCATGGCATTCTCCTATTGACTATTTAAAAGTTGGCGCTCCAGCTCGTCGAAATCGTAGTCACGTTGTTCAAAATTGGTAAAGCCTGTGGGCCGGGTATCCGGGGTGGCCTTTTTCTTTTTGCCTTTCTTCTGATGCGCCTGGTCTAATTTTTCTACATCTGCCAAGGTATGTACTTTGTGTTCCGTCCAGCTTTTTAAGATTTGGTCGGTGTATGCAAAATTTGGCTTATGCAGCCGTTCCATGGTTTTTCTGCAGGCTTCCAGTATAAGGTCTATAGTAAAATCATAAGTACGCAGCCATTTTTCTATATATTTTAATTCGGATTCGACAGGATTACGGTCATTGATACCGAATGCTTTCATTACTGCAAAACATCCCCGGGTATAAGTGGTTGTCCGTTCTTTGGCCTGTGCGACAGTATGGATGCCGGCTTCTGCCCACGCGAGGGCAACCGTTTCAATGTAGTGGATGCTGCGGCTTCCCTTGCAGACACAATATTCCACCAGGTATTCGATCAGATCTACAGAGAAGCGGAGCTGATCATAAAAATACAGAAGTGTCTCGATCTCTGAAGAGGACAGCGTCTTTTTTAAATATTGCTCACATACGAACATAAGCTGTCTGCATTCGTCCTGCGCAGAGAACTGTTCCAATTCGTCGGGGCTGTAAGACTTTTTGTTCGGAAGGGAAGCATTTGCGGTATCGTCCTGTGCAGAGACGGTCAGCGGTTCTGTAGCAGGTCCCGGCAGAGGAATTTTTAAAAGGTAGATGCCTGCTAAATCTCCTGAGGCGCTGCGTTCCAATTTCAGAATTTTCTGTTTTTCCCAGTATTTGAGCGCTCGTAAAATGTCTCCTTCTGTGTGGTCCAGCGCATCGGCCAGCGTTGTGACAGAAAGCTCCTTTGGGGGATTGTGAAGAACCCTTAAGAGATAAAGATAGACTTTTACATATTCTCCGTTGGCTTTTGGCATATAGTGATCCAAAAATACATTGGATATGCCGGTCATGCCGACGGGTATTTCCGTCTTTAATGTGAACTGATTCATGTGATCCCTCCGCTGTATGTGCTTTGCAGTTTGATGCTGCGCATTTCTTTCGCGGGTATTATAGCACAACAAAAATAAAAAGAAAATAGTCCACAAGGTTGCAGGAGATATGGAAAAGCACAGGGCATAATTATGTGGATAATGTGGATAACTTGGTGGAAAGTATTCGTTATGGGAAACCGAATTTGACAAAAAACATTGGAAAGCCCGACAAAATGCGACTTTTTTCGAGTTTACAGGGAAATATTATGTAAATATGTTATCCACGAAAAAATCCACATGCTTGAACAACATATTATGTTGATAAACATGTGGATAATGTGGATAACTTTATCTGGACAGAAGATTTTCCCCAATTTTCAGCACATCTCCGGCTCCCATAGTTATCAACAGGTCGCCGTGCATACAATTTTTTAATAAAAATTTTTCGATTTCTTCAAAAGTGGGGAAATAATAGGCGGATTTTCCTATATTTTCCAGCTCCGCTTTCAGGTCCAGGGAAGAAATACCGATAGTGTTTACCTCCCTGGCGGCATAAATATCTGCCAGGATCACATGATCCGCCATGGAAAGCGCCTGGGCGAACTGGTGTAAGAACGCCTTCGTCCGTGTATAAGTGTGGGGTTGAAATACACACCACAGCTCCCGGTGGGGATAATTTGAAGCGGCAGAAAGCGTGGCGGCAATTTCCGTGGGATGGTGGGCATAGTCATCTATAATGGTGATTCCGTTTACTTCTCCTTTATACTGGAAACGCCGGTCGGTTCCATGGAACTTTGAAAGTCCTGAGGCTATGTCTCCAAAAGAAATGCCAAGTTCCATGGACGCAGCCAAAGCGGCCAGAGCATTGGATACGTTGTGCCTGCCGGGGACATGAAGTGTAATATTTCCCAGATATTGATCTTTGTGCAGGCATCCGAAAGAAGCGCATCCTTTGTCATCATAAGTAATGGGTTCTGCTACACGATAATCTGCATCCTTACTAAATCCATAATTGACGACACGGGCTTTCGTATCTGCAGTGATTTTACCGGGGTCCAAAATCTCATCATTGATCACAAGCAGCCCTTCAGACGGCAGAAGTTTTGTGAAACGGTGAAAAGAATTCCTGATATCTGCAAGATCTTTAAAAAAATCCATATGATCTTCTTCGATATTCAATATAAGTTCCACTGTGGGGAAAAAGGATAAGAAACTGTTGGTATACTCGCAGGCTTCTGTCAGGAAAGTATCCGAATGACCCACTCGGATATTGCCGCCGATCTCAGGCAGTATACCGCCCACGGAGATCGTCGGGTCCTGTTTTGCTTCCAGAAGGATGGAAGAGAGCATGGAAGTGACTGTGGTTTTTCCATGGGTCCCGGATACGGCGATAGCTGTCTGATAGTTGCGCATGATTTGTCCTAACAGTTCGGCTCTGGAAAGCATGGGGATGCCGACATTTTGGGCTGCGATGTATTCCGGGTTGTCCGGATGGACAGCAGCGGTGAAGACCACAGCCTGTATGCCGGGCCGGATGTTTTCTGCTTTCTGACCATAAAAGACATTCGCACCCAAAGCTGTAAGATGCCTGGTGAGTTCAGATTCACGCAGATCCGAACCGGATATGGTGAATCCTTCTTTTAAAAGAATCTCGGCTAAGCCGCTCATGCTGATGCCGCCGATCCCGATGAAATGCACATGGATCGGTTCCTGAAAATTTATCTGATACATAGGCATAAAATCTCCGTTTCTGTAAATATATTTTATGCAGTTATCTTATACTTTTTTCATATGAAAATCAATGCGGGAAAAATGCAGGAGATAAAGGACTCATAATTTTTACCAAAAAATGTGGGGAATTTATGTAAAAAATGATGAAAGAACAAAAAATGTGTTTTGGAACATGGAAAGAAATGGCGCAAAATGCAGGAAAACATCGAATAATTTTGTCCTTAGATGTTCACTATTTACAAAAGATGTGGTATAATAGTTCCATCAAAGACATTAAGTTACAGCAAGAGGTGATAGCGTGATTAGAAAAGAAATGATAGCTATGCTGCTGGCAGGAGGGCAGGGAAGTCGGCTGGGCGTATTGACTGCGAAGGTAGCAAAACCAGCCGTTGCCTTCGGAGGAAAATACCGTATCATCGATTTTCCTCTCAGCAATTGCATTAACTCAGGGGTCGATACGGTCGGAGTATTGACCCAGTATCAGCCGCTTCGTCTGAATACCCATATCGGTATTGGTATGCCTTGGGATTTGGACCGCAACAATGGAGGCGTGACCATACTCTCACCCTATGAAAAGAGTGCCGGAAGCGACTGGTATTCAGGCACGGCCAATGCCATCTACCAGAACATCGACTATATTGATACATATAATCCCGAATATGTATTAATTCTTTCCGGCGACCATATTTACAAAATGGATTATGAAGTGATGCTGGACTACCATAAAGAGAATGACGCCGCGGTTACAATCGCCTGTATGCCGGTTCCCTGGGAAGAGGCGAGTCGGTTTGGCGTTGTGATTGCTGATGAGAAAGGGCAGATCAGCGAGTTTGAAGAAAAGCCTGCCAATCCCAGAAGCAATCTTGCATCTATGGGCATCTATATCTTTACATGGAAGATCTTGAGAGAGACGCTTATCAAGATGAAAAATGTTCCCAACTGCGATTTTGGGAAACACATTCTGCCTGAATGCCTGGACGGCGGGGAGCGCCTGTTCGCTTATGAATACAACGGATACTGGAAAGACGTAGGGACATTGGGTTCTTATTGGGAAGCCAATATGGAACTGATTGACATTATTCCTGAATTTAATTTGTATGAAGAGTTTTGGAAGATTTATACAAAAAGCGACGCAGTGCCGCCTTTGTATGTGTCCCAGGAAGGCTTTATCGAAAAAAGTATCGTCTGCGGTAATTCCACCATCGAAGGCTCCGTCATTAATTCTGTCATCGGTGCGGGCGTCACGGTGGAAAAAGGAGCGGTGGTGAAGGACTCTATCATTATGAAGAACACGAGGATCGGAGCCGGATGTCAGGTTAATAAAGCCATCATAGCAGAAGAAGTGACTATAGGAGAGAACTGTATCCTAGGCACAGGCGAGGAGATACCCAATAAGGTGAATCCGAAAGTATATTCTTTCGGGCTTGTGACCATCGGGGAAGATTCCGTCGTTCCGTCTGGCGTACAGATCGGCTTTAATACAGCCATATCAGGTGTTACCTACGCAGACGATTATCCGAATGGTTGTCTGGCAAGCGGCGAGACATTAATTAAGGCAGGTGACAGAGCATGAGAGCGATAGGAATCATTTTGGCTGGCGGGAACAACCACAGGATGAAAGAATTATCCAGCAAACGTGCCATTGCGGCCATGCCGGTGGCGGGAAGTTACCGGAGTATTGACTTTTCATTAAGCAATATGTCAAATTCCCATGTGCAGAAGGTGGCAGTGTTGACACAATACAATTCCCGTTCTTTAAATGAGCATTTGAGTTCTTCCAAATGGTGGGATTTTGGCAGGAAGCAGGGGGGACTTTATATATTTACCCCTACTATCACAACGGACAATAATTTCTGGTACCGCGGGACGGCGGACTCCATCTATCAGAACCTGGACTGGCTAAAGCAAAGCCATGAGCCTTATGTGGTCATTGTTTCCGGAGACGGTGTCTATAAGATGGATTATAATAAAGTGCTGGAGTATCATATAGAAAGAAAAGCGGACATTACGGTAGTTTGTAAAGAAATGCCGGAAGGTACAGATATGAGCCGCTTTGGCGTATTAAAGTCCGATGAAAACGGACGAGTCACCGACATGGAGGAAAAACCCATGATGACGGATTCTCACCTGATCTCCTGCGGGATCTACATTATCCGGCGTCGCCAGTTGATTGAACTGATCGAAAGATGCGCCCAGGAAGACCGCTATGATTTTGTCCGCGATATACTGGTGCGATATAAAAATGTTAAGAAAATATATGCTTACAAAACAAATGAATATTGGAACAGCATTTCGTCTGTGGAATCCTATTATCAGACGAATATGGATTTCCTGAAACCTGAAGTACGCAAGTATTTTCTTGTGGATCACCCGGAGGTTTATTCCAAAGTACAAGATCTGCCGCCTGCAAAGTTCAATGCCGGTTCTCATGTAAAGAACAGCCTGGTGGCCAGCGGGTGTATCATTAACGGCACAGTGGAAGACTCTGTCCTTTTCAAAAAAGTATTTGTAGGAAATAATTGTGTGATTAAAAATTCGATCATCTTAAATGACGTGTATCTAGGGGACAATACCTATATTGAGAACTGTATTGTGGAGAGCAGAGATACAATTCGTGCCAATTCGCGTTTTGTCGGGGAGAACGATGTGAAAGTCGTTATGGAAAAGAACGAAAGATATATCATGTAGGCCCTGTAATACGAAGGGATACAGGAGGGAATTACTATGAAGATCACTGACGTGCGCATTCGGAAAGTTGCCAGGGAAGGCAAGATGAAAGCAGTGGTGTCCATCACGATTGACGATGAGTTTGTAGTCCATGACATCAAAATCATCGAAGGTGAAAAGGGACTGTTCATCGCGATGCCAAGCCGTAAGGCATCCGACGGTGAGTACCGTGACATCGCTCATCCGATCAATTCTTCCGCAAGAGACTCCATACAAAGGATCATACTGGAAAAGTATGAAGAAGCGGTTGCGGAAGCCTCTGGTGAGTAAAACCCGTAAAAAGCCTGTGGTTAAGCCGCAGGCTTTTTGCCTGCCTTTTAATTGTGGTCTTGCAAAACATTGCCTGGTCATGTAAAATATAAAATGGCAAAAAAACGAAAAAGTACCGCTGAAATAAGGCAGGGTAAAGATATGTTTGTGATTGCAGGCCTGGGGAACCCGGGAAAGAAATACGAAAAGACAAGGCATAACGTCGGTTTCCAGGTTATCGACCGGCTGGCGGATAAATACCATATAAATATGAATCTGAAAAAACATAAAGCAGTCTGCGGCGTTGGTATGATTGAAGGAAATAAAGTCTTCCTGATGAAGCCGCAGACATTTATGAATTTAAGCGGTGAAAGCATACAAGAAGCGGTCAGCTTTTATAAAACGGACCCGGAGACGGAGCTTTTAATTATTTATGATGATATATCCCTGCCGCCCGGGCAGATCAGAATACGCAAAAAAGGAAGCGCCGGAGGCCATAATGGTGTAAAAAGTATTATCGGGCTTCTTGGCACACAAGCCTTTATGCGGATCAAGGTAGGGGTTGGAGAGAAACCTGAAGGATATGATTTGGCAGATTATGTTCTGGGGCATTTTTCAAAAGAAGATACGGAAAAGATGTTAAAAGTTTATGCATGCGCCGTTTCGGCTGCCGTCTCGATCCTGACGGAAGGACCGGACCGGGCAATGAATGATTATAATTAGGAGCAGCGAATGAATACTTTTTATGAACCGCTGACAGAACTGGAAACTTTTGTACAAATAAAAGAAAAGCTGAAAAAGGAAGAAAGGCTTACGCTGGTAACAGGCTGTGTGGAATCCCAGAAGACGCACCTGATATACGGTCTTGGCCATGACTGGCCGGTAAAGCTGATTCTCACATACAATGAGTTAAAGGCAAAGGAAATCTATGAGGAGTACAGGACATTGGATGAAGAAGTGTTCTATTATCCTGCAAAAGATTTCTTATTCTTTCATGCGGATATTCAGGGAAACGAGCTGCTGCGCCAAAGAATCAAGGCTCTTAGCCGGCTTTTGGAGACGTCTAAAGGGACGATCATCACGACGCTGGACGGCTGTATGGATCCGTTGCTCCCGCCTGACAAGCTTGGAGAGCTTACGCTTTATGTGGGAAGGGACAGCGTTCTTGAGATGGACGCCATGAAGCTTAGACTGACACGGATGGGTTATGAAAGGACCGGACAGGTGGAACTTCCGGGGCAGTTTGCCGTCCGGGGAGGGATTCTGGATATCTATCCTTTGACGGAGGAAGCCCCTGTGCGGATCGAGCTTTGGGATGAAGAGGTGGATTCTATCCGCAGTTTTGACCCTGAGAGTCAGCGTTCCATGGAAAATCTGGACAGTATCCTTTTATATCCGGCAGCGGAATTAAGCCCAAGGGAACACCACTGTCAGGGGGTAAGTCTCCTTGCTTATATACAAAATTTTGCTTCTGTTCTGTTTCTGGACGAGTCCAACCGCCTTTTGGAACGGGGGGAGACGGTGGAAAAAGAATACAGACAGAATTTTGAAAACCGGCTCGAAAAGGGGCAGATCCTTCCGAATCAGGAAGAAGAAATCTTTTCCTGCGAGCAGGTTATCTTAAAGCTCAATCGTATGAGGGGGGTATCTTTAGGCACTCTGGAAACCGTCGATAAAAGGATGGAATTTAATCATCGTTACCGTCTGGAAACCAGGTCTATCCAGTCTTATAATAACCACTTTGAACTTTTGCTAAAAGATTTGCTGCGCTGGAAGAAAGAAAAGTATCGCGTCGTTCTTCTGTGCGCTTCGAGAACCAGGGGGAAGCGGCTGGCGGATGATCTGCTGGCAGAACATCTGAATGCTTTTTACAGTGAAGACCCTAAGAGAGTCGTCGCTCCGGGAGAGATCATGGTTGTCCATGGAAATGTGTGCAGAGGGTATGAATACCCCATGATCCGTTTCGCGGTGATCTCCGAGACAGATGTTTTCGGCAGAGAAAAGAAAAAAAAGAAAAAGCATAAGGTCTATGAAGGGCGCAAAATCAGTAGTTTTACGGATTTGACCATAGGGGACTATGTGGTTCATGAGAACCATGGCCTGGGGATCTACCGTGGCATCGAGAAGATCACAGTGGATAAAACTGTAAAAGATTATATGAAGATTGAATACAGTAAGGGCGCCTGCCTGTACATTCTGGCGACCCAGTCGGATGCCCTTCAAAAATACGGGAGTGCAGATGCCCAGAAGATCCCGAAATTAAATACGTTGGGAGGCCAGGACTGGAAAAAGACTAAATCCAGGGTTAGAGGCGCCGTTCAGGAGATTGCCAGGGATCTGGTGGAACTGTATGCAGTGCGCCAGTCAGAAAAAGGTTATGTATACGGCCCTGATACGGTATGGCAGAAGGAGTTTGAAGAACTGTTTCCCTATGATGAGACAGAAGATCAGCAAAAAGCCATCCAGGATATGAAGCGCGACATGGAGAGCGATAAGATTATGGATCGGCTGATCTGCGGGGATGTGGGATACGGAAAGACGGAGGTGGCGATCCGGGCCGCCTTTAAAGCGGTGCAGGAAAGTCGTCAGGTGGTCTATCTGGTGCCGACGACGATTCTGGCCCAACAGCATTACAATACATTTGTACAGCGCATGAAAGAGTTTCCGGTGCGGATTGATCTTTTATGCCGCTTCCGTACACCTGCGCAGCAGAAGAAGACGATCGCGGATCTGAAAAGAGGTCTGGTGGATATTGTGATCGGGACGCACAGAGTTTTGTCGAAAGATGTTGCATATAAAGACCTGGGGCTTCTGATTATCGATGAAGAACAACGATTCGGCGTGGCGGATAAAGAAAAAATCAAGAAACTGAGGACGAATGTGGATGTATTGTCCTTAAGCGCTACGCCCATTCCCCGTACGCTTCATATGAGCCTGGCGGGTATACGGGATATGAGTGTTTTGGAAGAACCGCCCATTGACCGCATGCCGGTGCAGACTTATGTCTGCGAATATGACGACGAGATGGTGCGTGCGGCGGTGCATCGGGAACTTGCCAGGGAAGGACAGGTTTACTATGTATATAACCGGGTGGAAACCATTGCGGACGTGGCGGAGCGGATTCAGAAACTGGCGCCGGAGGCGAGTGTAGCTTTTGCGCACGGGCAGATGCGGGAGCATGAACTGGAGCGTATCATGTACCGGTTTATAGAAGGCGAGATCGACGTGCTGGTATCCACGACTATTATTGAAACAGGCATGGATATTTCTAATGTCAATACGATTATTATCCAGGATGCGGACCGTATGGGACTGTCTCAGCTTTATCAGCTACGAGGAAGGGTGGGGCGCAGCAACCGGATCGCTTACGCTTTTCTTCTCTATAAAAAAGATAAGATGCTAAAAGAGGTGGCGGAAAAGAGACTCCATGCGATTCGGGAGTATTCGGATCTGGGGAGCGGATTTAAAATTGCCATGCGTGATATGGAGATCCGGGGGGCGGGGACTCTCCTGGGGCAGCGGCAGCATGGCCATATGCAGGCAGTAGGGTATAATCTGTATTGCAAGATGCTCAATGAGGCGGTACGCCGGATCAAAGGAAACGGTCGAGAATTAGAAGAAGAGTTCGAAACGGTGGCAGACCTTCAGATTAATGCTTTTATTCCGGACAGTTATATACGAAGCGAAGCTTTAAAGCTGGATATCTATAAAAGGATTGCGGCGGTGGAAAACGAAGCAGAACGGGATGATATGCTGGAAGAGCTGATTGACCGTTTCGGGGAACCGCCCAAATCCGTTATAAATCTGCTTAAGATTACGGAGCTTAGAAGTCAGGCCCACAGTCTTTATATTAAAGAAGTGCAGGGCAGAAAAGACAGGATCGTATTTACCATGTATGAAAAAGCAAGGATACGACTGGAATATATACCTGAACTGATCCGACAGATGAACGGAGCCATGACCTTTAAGAAGGCAGCTCCGACCCAGTTTATTTATACTATAAGAAACGCGGGAAATAAGACGACGGATCTTCTGAAATCGACGGCGGAAGTATTGGAAAAGATGGAGCTTTTGCGGGAGAATTAGGGAGGAATGAGGATGAAGACAAAAGTACTGGCAGCACTTGTGGTTCTTAGCCTCAGTCTGTGGGGCTGCCAAGAACCTGCCGCTGTCGAAGAGGAAAAGACGGCCTTTACGATCAATGGGGAAGCCGTTTCTTTAAAAGAGTGGAATTTTTATGTGCGGATGAACCAGATGCAGTGGGAGAAAGCGAATTTAGAATCTCTAGGGGATGATATGTGGAGTACAGAGGTGGAGAAAAACACCACCATGGCAGATGCACTGAAAGAAGAAGTTATGGAGATCATCTGTCAGATTCACTTGGCGAATCAGCATGCAGAAGAATATGCGGTCGCACTGGATGCAGATAAACAACAGGAAACAAGACAGAGAGCCGAAGACTTTATGGGAGCCTATAATAAAGAACTTCTTGCCTTTGCAGGAGCAGATGAATCTTATGTCTATGACAGGCTTTGCGAAAAAGAACTGTCTCTTTTGGTAGAAGAAGCAGCGACGGCTTCTTATGATCCGGATATCCCTGAGGAAGATATTGTAAGGGAAGGGATTTGTTATGTTCTGATCTCTACCACTGGCACAAGGGATGACGAAGGCGTTGTGACACCTTTTACGGAAGAAGAGCTGAAAGAAAAGGAAGCGCAGGCCAAAAGGCTGTGTGAAGAAGCGAGAGCTTCAGGCAACCTGGAAGCAGCCGCGGACGCGGAAGGACTGGTGCCGGTAGTGTCCAGCATGAGCATGAAAGAAGGACTTGATACCAAAGACCCTATCATGTTAAAGACAGCAAGGCTCCTTGAAGTGGGAGAGATATCCGACGTTATTCGGACTGAAGACGGCTGGTTTTTAGTGCAGCATACCAGCAACTATGATGAGGAAGGAACAGAATACTGGCGGGAATATCTGACAGACCAGGCCAAGGGGGAAGAATATGCAAAAATTTGTGAAGCGTGGAGGTCATCCGCTGAAATTGTGCTGAATCAGGAAGTTATGGACGAGGTTGATGTGAAAATTGTGTTAAAAGAGTTGCTCTGAAAATAAAAAGAGATTATAATCAAATAAAAATACCATTAGGAGGTTTGCATTATGAAAAAAAGAACAGCAGGCGTTTTAGTCCTTCTGTTTGCGCTTACGACAGCCGTTACAGGCTGCTCTAAGACTGTGGACAACGCTGCGGAGGCTATAAATGTAGGAGGCGTATCAGTACCGTTAGGAGAGGTGAATTTTTATCTTCGCTATCAGCAGACGCAGATGCAGGGCACATACGGTATGTACTTTGGCGAAGAATATATGAACCAGGATCTTATGGGGACGGGAACAGTTTACGGAAATACCGTGAGGGATACGGTGGTGGAAACTCTGTCTGAATATTATGTGGTGGATGCCAATGCAAATGATCTGGGCATTTCTCTTACAGAGGAAGAGAAGAATAAAGCGGCGGAAGCTGCCAAAGCCTTTATCGCTGCCAATAACAGCGCGACGCTTAAAGCAATGTCTGCTGACGAGGCGACAGTTACCCATGTGCTGGAGCTGATGGCATTAAAGAATAAAGCTTATGATAACCTGGCGGCAACGATCGATACGGAAGTGGACCCGGAGGAAGCGGCTCAAAAAAGCATAACCTATGTGGAATCTTCTATGCAAGGCGAGGCTGATGAAGAGGGCAATGAGACGGAGCTTACGGAGGACGAGCTTGCGGCGAAAAAGGCCGATATGGAGGAAATTCTTGCAAAGGCAAAGGAATCAGGAGACTTGAAAGCGGCAGCAGAGGAGAAGGAACTTACTGCCAGCGATACCTCCTATGGAAAAGATGACGACTTTCTGGACGAGGCGGTGTTTAGCGCAGCCGATGCTTTGGCGGACGGTGAGTTTTCAGATGTAATTGAGACAGAAGACGCGTACTATATTGTCTATATGCAAAGCACCTATGACGAAGAAGCGACGCAGAATGAGATAGAGACGATCCTGTCAGAGAGAGAACAGGAGGCTTACAGTGCATGGTATGATCCACTTGAAGAAGCGGCTGAAATTACGACCAATGATGAAGTGATCGAGACACTGACCTTTGAAAGAATCTTTGATGTGCCAGAAGCGGAAGAAGAGGAAGAGACGCAGGATACGGATACAGACGGGAACGAAGAACAACCAGCAGAAGACGCAGCAGAGGGCCAGGATCAGAGTCAGGATGCGGCAGAGGAGCCAGAAGAATCATCCACAGAGGAATAAAGATGAGAGGGAAAGCAGCCTGTTTATTGTTGGCTGTTTGTATGGCAGTTCTGGTCACAGGCTGCCATGAAAAAACAGAAACATTGCAGGCGACAGGCATGCAGGAAGAAAAACCTGTATTTGTGCCCACGCCTAAAAAGAATTCTCTACCTGAAACTGAGCCGGAGGAACCAGCAGAAGAGGAAGACGCGCTCAATAAGCCTTTTTGTGTGAAGTCAGAAGAAGAAATCAATATTACCACGGAGGATACACAAAGAATTGTGTATGCAGGGGATGCTCTGCCTGCGGATACAGTGGCGTTTTTGGATTCTTCCAAAGAAGAGATCCGCGCGATCAGATATATTGAATCTGTTGTAGATGAGGACGATCCGAGTACTTATCAGATTGTCCGTCGGGAAGTAGAAGAACAGGCGGAAGAGGAGGTTCCAATAGAATATACGGATCCTTCGGGACATGTAAAATATGCCTATATAGATGATACTTGGTATGAATACAGATATAGCAGCGGTGAGCTTATGCTGGATGTAAAGAATGAAGAACTGGCGCTTATGTTTCTGAATATGGATGGCTCGTATGATGATTTTGAAATAGAAAATATAGAGTGTATGGAAGTCACAGATGAGAATGGCAATACACAGTATAAATATAGCGTGTTATACAAAAAGACAATCGCTATGACGGAGCCGCCGCAGGAAGTGGAAGGATTGACTGTGACAAAAAGTACTATAAAGACGGTTGCCAGAACCAGGGTCGTAAAAGAAAAAGTGCCGGTTATGATTGAGGAAGAAGTCGGTACAGGAGAGTACATTTATCACGGCTGGCAGGTATTTGATGGGAATATGTATTATTTTGACGAGTCAGGAGAAAAGCTGACAGGTTCCCATGTGATCCGGGGCATCCGTCATATGTTTGATTCTGACGGTGTGAAAATAAGCCGCGCCGGTATCGCGGTTTCCAGTCAAAACGGCAGCATCGACTGGGGAAAAGTCCGGGCCGTCGGGATAGAGATTGCCATGATTCGATGTGCTTTCAGAGGCTTTACGAACGGAGACCTGATTCTGGATTCCAAGCTTGCTGAACATCTGGCAGGAGCGCGTGCTGCAGGGATTGATGTGGGTATCTATTTGTTTTCACAGGCAGTTTCGGAAGAAGAAGCGGTGCAGGAGGCGGAACTGGCCGCAGAGCTTGCCGGAAAATATCAGATCAGCCGGCCTGTTGTCCTGGCTTTGTCTTACGCAAACCCTTCCTGCAGCGGGAGGGCAGACGGCTTAAGCGCAGCCGACCGCACAGAATTTGTCAGAGCATTTGAAAGCTCCCTTCGGCAGGCGGGATATGCTTCGATGCTCTGCGCAGAGAAAGACTGGATGGCTCATTGTCTGGAAATGGAGCGCCTTGGCAGTTTTCCTTTGTGGCTTGTGCAGTACAATTCAAATGTCACTTACACTGGGCCTTATGAAATCTGGCAGTATACATCAAGAGGAATCCTGGACGGTGTGAGCGGAAATATAAGCTTGTATATCAGCTACGGAAAATAGGAGGAAATTTCCAATGAGTACAAAACGCAACCTGACACTTATGACAGACCTGTATGAGCTGACTATGATGCAGGGGTATTTTAAAAACCCCATTCATGAGACGGTCATCTTCGACGCGTTCTACAGGACCAATCCCTGCGGGAACGGATACGCCATCGCTGCAGGCCTTGACCAGGTGATTGATTACATCAAGAATCTTCACTTTGAAAAAGAAGACATTGTCTATTTAAGAAGCCTGGATATTTTTGAAGAAGATTTCCTGGATTACTTAAGCCAGTTTCATTTTACCGGGGACATTTACGCCATCCCGGAAGGCAGCGTTGTATTTCCCAGAGAGCCGCTTATAAAGGTGATTGCGCCGATTATGGAGGCGCAGCTGGTGGAAACGGCGATCCTGACGATTATCAACCATCAGAGCCTGATTGCCACCAAGGCGGCCCGGGTTGTCAATGCGGCCAGAGGGGACGGAATCATGGAGTTCGGGCTGCGTCGGGCCCAGGGAGCAGATGCGGGCGTATACGGCGCGCGGGCGGCGATGATCGGCGGCTGTATCGGCACGTCCAATGTGCTGACCGGAAAGATGTTTGACGTACCTGTGCTGGGAACCCATGCCCACAGCTGGATCATGAGTTTTCCGGATGAATATACGGCCTTTAAGACCTATGCGGAGCTGTATCCGGATGCCTGCACCCTTCTGGTTGATACTTATGATACGTTAAAATCCGGTGTACCGAATGCGATCCGCGTATTTAAAGAAATGCGCAAAGCGCAGAAATTAAATGGCCGCTATGGGATTCGTCTGGACAGCGGCGACTTGGCATATCTGTCCAAAGAGGCAAGAAAGATGCTGGATGCCGCAGGATTTACCAACGCCATTATCTCTGCTTCCAGCGACCTGGATGAATATCTGATTGACAGCTTAAAGACCCAGGGCGCAAAGATCACTTCCTGGGGCGTGGGTACGAACCTGATCACTTCCAAGGACTGTCCTGCTTTCGGCGGCGTCTACAAACTGGCTGCGGTGAAAGTGGGAGACGAAGAATTTGTTCCGAAAATTAAACTGTCCGAGAATACGGAAAAAATAACCAATCCGGGAAATAAGACTGTATACCGGATCTATGAGAAAGCCAACGGAAAATTAAAAGCGGATCTGATCTGCCTGGTGGATGACAAGTTCGACGAATCCAAAGACCTGGTTATCTTTGACCCTCTGGAAATCTGGAAAAAGACCTGCTTAAAAGGCGGTACTTATACGATGAAAGAGATCATGGTGAAGGTGTTTGACAAAGGAGAATGCGTCTATCAGTCGCCTTCCGTCATGGATATACGGGAACACTGTATTGAGGAGCAGAACACTCTTTGGGACGAGACTAGGAGGCTTGTAAATCCCCATGAAGTATATGTGGATCTGTCAGACCGCCTGTATGACATGAAAACAAAGCTTCTGAATAAGATGCATCCGTACGATTAAGAAAAGTTCATGCATATTAATCCAATTCTTACAAATACTAGTTGCAGACGACTTGTAGAAACATAAGTGTCGGTATGGTTACAGTATTTAAAGACATTGGAGGAAATATGTATGAAAGCAACGGGAATTGTGCGCCGGATTGACGATCTTGGCAGAGTTGTTGTGCCAAAGGAGATTCGGCGCACATTGAGAATCCGGGAGGGAGATCCGCTTGAGATCTTCACAGACCGGGAAGGCGAGATCATTTTAAAAAAATATTCTCCCATTGGGGAACTTGGATTGTTTGCAAAACAATATGCGGAGAGTCTGGCGCAGACCACCGGGCATATGGTGTGTGTGACAGACAGAGACGCCATTATCGCTGCAGCCGGGGGCGCTAAAAAGGATTATTATGGAAAATCCATCAGCCCTCAGTTGGAACAGTTGATCCAGGAGAGGGAAAGTCTCCAGGCTTCCGCAGCGGAGCGCAGGTTCGTGCCGGTTATCCAGGAAGATATGGAAGGGATTGCGGCAGAGACTATATGTCCGGTAATCAGTGAAGGCGACGCCATCGGTGCGGTTATTCTGCTGGGACGGGACGCCAAGGCGAAAATGGGAGAAGTGGAGCAGAAAGTGGCGGCGTCCGCCGCGGGCTTTCTGGGGAGACAGATGGAACAGTAGAAGTGGATAGGATTCGATATTATTTTGCCCCCATGGAGGGCATCACCACCTGGGTGTACCGCAGCGCTCATGCGAGCGTATTTGGTCCGCTTTATAAATATTTTATTCCTTTTGTGGAACCTCATGAAAAGAGGGATTTTAAGACAAGGGAACTTCAGGAAATATTGCCGGAACACAACGAGGGGATCTATGCGGTGCCCCAGATACTTACCAACCGGGCGGAAGGATTCATCAAACTGGCCCATGCTTTAAAAGCGATGGGCTATGAAGAAGTGAACTTGAATCTTGGCTGCCCGTCCAGGACGGTGGTTTCCAAACAAAAAGGCGCGGGTTTTCTCGCCTTTACGGAAGAACTGGACCGTTTCCTTGACGACATATATGCCAGGACAAATATGAAGATATCGATTAAAACCCGGATTGGAAAAGATGACCCGGAGATATTTGGAAAGCTTCTGGATATTTATAATCAATACCCCGTAGAAGAGTTGATTATCCATCCAAGGCTCCAGACGGATTATTATAAGCACGCGCCAAGGCTCGAAGCTTACAAAGAAGCCAGAGAAAAGAGCCGTCACCGGCTGTGCTATAACGGTGATCTGTTCACAGCCTCCTGTATCCGGGATTTTTGTGAAGCATTTCCTTCAGAGAACCGGCTGATGATCGGCAGGGGGCTTTTGGTCAATCCGGGGCTTATAAAAGGTACTTGTACAAAAGAACTGTTCAGAGAATTTCATGACAGGCTTTTAGAAGGTTACCTTAAGCGGGATATGGGAGACGCCAATGTGCTCTGCAAGATGAAAGAACTGTGGGCGTATCAGATTCATCTGTTCGCAGATACAAAACCATATGAAAAGAAACTAAAGAAGGTGCAGAAACTTTCGGAGTATGTACAGATCGTGGAAACGCTGCTTCGCGAACGGGACTTGTGCCCGCCGCCGTAGTGCGTGAAAGGGAGATTATAAGTATGAAGACGTCCTATGAGGAAATCTTATCTTTACCTGTCAATGAAGTCCTTAAAAAAGCCAGTGAGGAAAATTTGATTCCTTCTAAGGAAAACAAGGAGCGTATACTGTTCATCGGCATTGACGTGCAGCAGGACTTCATGGACGGCGGCGCGCTGGGTGTGCCCGGAGCCATGGACGACGTGGGGCGGATGACGCGTTTCCTCTATGAACATATGGATAAGATCACGGACATTGCGGTATCTTTAGATACCCATACGCCGCACCAGATCTTCCATCCCTGCTGGTGGGAAGATGAAAACGGGT
This sequence comes from uncultured Lachnospiraceae bacterium, assembly GCA_910587495.1. Classification (GTDB taxonomy): domain Bacteria; phylum Bacillota; class Clostridia; order Lachnospirales; family Lachnospiraceae; genus Hominiventricola. The sequence goes on from CAJUMT010000040.1 coordinate 19,657, forward strand.
GTCATCCGGATCCGTATACAGTCATAACGTCGGCGGATCTTCATGCCGGCAAATGGAGCGCGCCCTCCGATGAGGGAGCCAGCAGAGAATATGTGGAACATCTGGAGCAGGAAGCGAAAAAAGCCCTCTGCATCTGGCCTTACCATTGCCTTGAGGGAACACCAGGCGCTGCCATGGAAGATCGGTTCGCAAAGATGGTCTATTTCCATTCTGTCGCTAAAAAGTCCCGACCGCAGCGGATTCAGAAAGGACAGGATCCGTTAAGCGAAATGTATGGGATCATCCGTCCGGAATACGACACAAAAGGATACAAAAACCAGGCGCTTTTGGACTGGCTTGCCGCCTTTGACAGAATCTATGTGGCAGGGGAGGCCAAGTCCCACTGTGTATTGGAGAGTGTCCGGCAGATTTTAGAACATTATGAATTAAGGCCGGAGGTCACGGAAAAGATCTATATCCTGGAAGACTGCATGTCCTCCATCCCGGGATATGAGGAGATGACCGAGGAAACTTTAGAAAACTTTGCAGAAAAATACCATATCAAACGGGTGCGCAGCACGGATCCCGTGGAATGTAACAGTTCAGACACCCCGTTATTAAAGGACGGCAAATAAGCCAGTTACTGTA
>CAJUMT010000041.1 GCA_910587495.1 uncultured Lachnospiraceae bacterium
ACGAGATCTTGCTGTGTGACTGGAGTTCAGACGTGTGCTCTTCCGATCTGATCCAGAAAATGCTGGACGGACATCATATTTAATTTATTTCAGACTATTTAGGAGGCATCTATGAAAATCGTGGTACTGGCAGGCGGCATCAGCATGGAAAGGGACGTATCCTTAAGCAGCGGAAAAGGCATCTATCATGCGTTGAAAGAAAACGGCCATAAGGTCATTCTTCTGGATCTGTTCTTAGGCCTTGCCAAAATAAATCAACCTTTAGAGTCCTTATTCGACGCAGATATCGACTGGGCCGCTTCTATAAGCAATGTGGCGGAAAAAGCGCCGGATCTCGATCAGGTAAAAGCGATGCGCCCGGGTTATAAAAGCATTCCCGGACCCAATGTGTTAGAACTCTGCGGTTTATGCGACATGGTATTTATGGCCCTTCACGGCGCCAACGGAGAAGACGGAAGACTCCAGGCGCTCTTTGACCTTTTAGGCATCCGCTACACAGGAACCGGGCATACAAGCAGCGCTTTATGTATGGATAAAAATATAACTAAGCAGATCTTTCGCGGCTATGGTATCCCCACCCCCCCTGACATACTGGTCAGGAAAGGATGTTCTTTTGAGCTTCCCGAGAGCATCGGCTTTCCCTGCATGGTCAAGACCTGCTGCGGCGGCTCCTCGGTGGGCGTTTACCGGGCAGAAGACGTATTCGGCCTAAATAAAGCTTTAAAAGAAGCATTTGCCTACGAAGATACCGTATTGATTGAACGCTGCATCATCGGACGAGAGTTTTCCGTGGCCGTAGTAGAAGGAAAAGCGCTTCCGGTCATTGAAATTGCACCCCTTACAGGATTTTACGACTATAAAAATAAATACCAGGCGGGAAGCACTATAGAGACGTGCCCTGCCAACCTGCCCGGAAATATTTTTGCGCGCATCCAAAAGCACGCCCAGGAAGCCTGTGAAGCAGCAGGGATCGAAGGATACGCCCGGGTGGATTTTATGTTAGATGAACGGTCCGGGGAAGATTATGCTTTAGAGATCAACACCCTTCCCGGCATGACGCCTACCAGCCTTATGCCCCAGGAAGCCGCCGCGCTGGGATATTCTTACAACCAGCTCTGTGAATGGATTCTTAACGTATCCATCAGAAAATATAAACCGGACAGCCAGGGAGGCCTTATATGAAACAGTTTACGCTAAGACAGTTCATGAAGGCCTGCCATGGAATATATCAGGGGCCTTCGGAGTCTCTCGACCGCCCCATAGGAAATGTCCAGGTGGACAGCCGCCTGATTAAAAAAGGCGATCTTTTTATCGCCACCGTGGGAGAAAAAACAGACGGCCACCGCTTTATCCCGGACGTCTGGCAAAAGAGCGCCTTATGCGCAGTCGGCCAGCAAAAATTAAGCAGCCCATCGGGGCCGTATCTTCTTGTGGAAGATACGCTTAAGGCCTTAAAGGACGCAGCCGAATCTTACAGAAAAAGTCTTGCCATTCCTGTCATCGGGATCACCGGAAGCGTCGGAAAAACCAGCACCAAGGAGATGGTCGCTGCTATCCTGAGCCAAAAATACCAGGTCTTAAAGACCCCCGGTAATTTTAACAACGAAATCGGGCTGCCCCTGACTGTTTTTAAGATCGAGTCTTGTCATGAAGCAGCCGTTTTGGAGATGGGCATGAATCACTTCGGCGAAATGCACAGGCTCAGTAAGATCGCCAGGCCCACCCACTGCCTGTTCACGAACATAGGCGTTGCCCATTTAGAATATCTGGGTTCCCGGGACGGCATCTTAAAAGCAAAGTCCGAGATGTTCGACTATGCAGCCAAGGATGCAGAAGTCTTCGTAAACGGAGATGACGACAAATTAATCTCTTTAAAAAACCGGGCCGTCACCTTCGGCCTTACCCCCGCAAACAAGGTCTTTGCCGACCAGGTGGAAAACATGGGATTAGAGGGCTTACGCTGCCGGATTCATGCGGGCGGCGTCACCTTTACGGCCCACATCCCTTTACCTGGCAGGCACATGGTCTACAATGCCCTGGCAGGCACATGCATCGGTCTTTCTCTTGGGCTTATACCAGAAGAAATTCAGGCAGGCATCCGCTCCTTAAAGCCTTTGGACGGACGCGGCAATATTCTGCATACCGGACGCTATACTTTGCTGGATGACTGTTACAACGCCAATCCCGTATCCATGTGTGCCATGTTGGACGTACTTGACCATGCGCTTACCCGAAAGGTAGCCATATTAGGAGACATGGGCGAATTAGGAGAACAGTCAGAAGCACTTCATGCATCCGTAGGAAAACATCTTGGCAGCATTCATGCAGACCTGGTCATCACCATCGGACCTCACAGCGAAGCGCTCCACAAGGCTGCTAAAAGCGCTGCTCCCTGGTCTGTTTGTATGCATTATGACAGCCAGGAAGCATTTTTAGAAGAAGCTGATTCGCTCTTGCAAAAAGGCGATTCTATCCTTCTTAAAGCTTCCCATTATATGGGATTTGAGCACATTATAAAAATACTTTCACAGGAGAATGAGACATGACCAATTTTGAATATTATACCCCCACAAGGGTCGTTTTTGGAAAAGACAGTGAAAAAAAGACCGGAGAACTGGTCAAAGAATATGGCGCTACAAAGGTACTGATTCACTATGGCGGAGAAAGCGCTAAAAAATCCGGTCTCCTGGACCGTATTTGCGCATCTTTGGACGCGTCGGGCATTCCTTATGTTTTACTGGGCGGTGTGGTTCCCAATCCTCGTCTGAGCCTGGTGCATAAAGGGATGGAGCTTGTCAGAAAAGAGGGCGCAGACTTTCTTCTTGCCGTAGGAGGCGGCAGCGTAATTGATTCTGCCAAAGCCATCGGCTACGGTGTTTACAACAACTGTGATCCCTGGTTGTTCTACAGTAAGCAGGCGCAGGCTAGAGGATGTCTTCCGGTAGCGGCTGTCCTGACGATCGCGGCAGCCGGAAGCGAAATGAGCGACTCCTCTGTAATCACTAATGAGGATGGATGGTTAAAGAGAGGTTACAACAGCAACTACTGCCGCTGTAAATTTGCAATCATGAATCCGGAGCTGACATATACCCTTCCGCCCTATCAGACCGCCAGCGGCTGCGTGGATATCATGATGCATACTATGGAGCGTTATTTTACCCATGAAACACATACGGAACTTACCGACGGCATCTGCGAAGCGCTGCTTCGAACCGTAATGCATAATGCCAAAATCTTAAAAGAGAATCCTTATGACTATAATGCGCGAGCTGAAGTTATGTGGGCAGGAAGTCTGTCTCACAACGGACTTACCGGCTGCGGCACCGTAGGCGACTGGGCCTCCCATCAGATCGAGCACGAGCTGGGCGGCATGTTTGATGTGGCTCACGGCGCAGGACTGGCTGCTATCTGGGGAAGCTGGGCACGGTATGTCTGTGAAGAAAATATCGACCGGTTCGCCCAGTTTGCAGTGCGTGTCATGGGTGTTCCTGAAACTGACGGTTCTTCAAAAGATCTGGTGCAAAAAGGCATATGCGCCATGGAAAACTTCTATCGTTCTATTGATATGCCAACATCACTTACTGAACTCGGCATTCATCCGACAGATGCGCAAATCCAGGAACTTGCTGATAAATGTGTTTTTTTCGGGAAAAGAACAATTGGAAACTTTAAAGTGTTAAACGGTGAGGATGTTGCGAAGATTTATCAAAGATCACTATAAATCACAGAACGGCCTGTTATATGTAAAGGGTGTTGCTTAAAGCAATGCCCTTTTTTCGTCCATCTTCTCAATGTGCTCCTTAATAAGCGGCGCCATCTCGGATTTGTCCTTATCCATGACAAAGGCAAGTTCACTGTAAAGTGCTTCTTCTGCCAGCTTAAGATAGCGTTCGTCTGTGGATGCCATCTTCTTGCCCTGAGACAAACGTGTCTGCCTTCTTACATGTAGCGTCTTGATGATCGACACCCACTGATGCTGGTCGCAGGAATTTAAAGCCTGTTTGTAAGTTTCCTCTCTTACCTTTTCATTGGCAACCCAGATCTGAGGAATATCCCGAATCTCATCCAAAAGCTTCCATGCTTCCTGTTTTGTAACCAGCTTTCTGGCATTAGCATCCTTTTTATCTACCGGAAAATATACTCGGCTGCCTTTTGCGTTTAAAGGTGAAAGAACATAGTAAAGCTTTTTTTTGTCCACTCCGGAAATGTCCAGATGTGTGATGTCTTCAATTTTACAGATTCCATTGCGACCATATATAATATATTCGCCTTTTTCAAACATTGATATTACCCCTTTCTAATCATGTTCAAAAAAAACCCGGCATAGCCCACTAAGCATCCATGCCGGTTCTTGAGTATTTCTTATCCAAAAGCTGCAAACTTTTCTGACATTTCCCCCTAATATAAGATTATTATATCGAATTTTCACACAGATTGCAAATACTTTTTCATTTATTTAAATATTTTTGTGCATATTGTATGAAATTAACTCATATATTTTTGTATATTTTTTAACGAAAATATCCCGGAGCATTTCCCCGGGATATCCTTATATCATCATTTGTTCAAATAAATATAACCGTCCAATTGTGAAAGAATCTGCTGTACGGATTCACTTTCGGTCTGGTTAACACTGTAGTTTCCATTCCATGGGGACAAGAACAATGACCCTTTCCTGTCTTTATCCACCACAAAGAGAAGCGTGTAGGAAAGGTCTTCCCCTTTTGCCAGGTCACGGTAGAAAAAGTGTTGTCTGACTTTTTGATCCGTATATACAGCTTTGTCGAAATAAACGGATGACTGATCCATCTGAAGCTCATAGTGCTCCTCCGGCACTGCTACATAGTCGTCCATAGACCAGGTATACGAACCGTCGCTCCGTGCCTCTACATCAATAAGCTGCAGATCCAGTTCCGTATCGTTTTTCTCATCGTCTCCATAATAACGTACCTGTAGATCCACTTTCAGAATCTGCTGTTCCGTAAGACTTTCTTCCACAAGCTGACCCTCTTTGTCGTAGTGCTGCCTGTTATAAGGCTTCAAAGTTTTGTCCGCGTTCAGCCACCCGTCGAATCTGGTAAAGTCAAAAAATTTGTCCTGATCAAAACCTTCAATGCTGTCTAGATATTCATAGCCTGTCACAGTATAGCCCACAGATCCGTCCAGAAGTTTTAATTCTTCTCCGACACCAAAGATTTTATCAGAGGGAATCCCTGCCGTAAGTAAATCAGCATGATTTTTCGCCCCGTTTTCCATTGCCTGCGCTTCGGAATCTTCCTGCTGCTTTCTCGCCGCTTTTTCTTCCTCTGTCTCATAGGCTGCGTCCCCAGTGCGCTCCACGCTTAAGCTGTCCGCAAACTTAAGTAGTTCATCCTGCCCCACCGGATATGCGGATACGATATGCAGCACATACCCTTCCGCTTCGTTAAATAAAAATATATAGGTCGGCGACTGATACTTCTTTGCTTCCTGAAAGGTAATAATATCCGCCTTCATACCGCTCAAAGTCGTATGTTCCACATTTTCGATCTGCCCTTCTACCGACAATTCGCCGCCCAGGCGGTCCAGCTCCGCCATGGTATAAACCGGCATGATTGTGATGCCAAGACCGTCATCCCCGTAATACTTACCGGCGCCCTGATCTTTAAAGCCCGCCGGCAAATATCCAGGCGTCACTTTATACTCCCCCGGTATCAGATCATAATTAATATTAAACTCATAGGAAACATTATTCGTTTCCTGATGTGTCTCCTTCTGAAAATAAGCCGCTGCGGCCAACACGCCAACGGAACCTATGGCAAGCACCGCGCAGGCTGCCGCCACGCCGGTCCATCTGCGATAACCGGTTCTTTTTTTCTTCATCTGTTTTATTTCTCCTCTCCTGATCTTTCCATATGCTTCCTGAAGCTTTTCTTCTACAATGACAGGTAGTTTTTCTTCTTTTCTTATATCCAATGTGCTGCTCCTTTCTACCGGCCCGCGGCCATTTCTTTACGCAATGTTTCTCTTCCGCGCTTTAACCGTGAAGCGACCGTATTTTCCTTCATGTCCATACAGACTGCAATCTCCTTTACTTTCAACCCATAGACATAATACAGCATAAAGATGCTCTGATCCTTTTCTTCCAGGGGTGCAACCATCTCCCGGAATCCCTGCTGGCTGCTCTGATCTGACCGTTCTTCTATTTCCGGTGCAGTCTCAAGAGAAATATCTCCCCTTTTTTTGCGCAACATATCTTTGCAGTTGTTAATTAAAATTCGGATCATCCAGGTCTTAAAATAAGAGCATTGTTTTAATGTGGCAAGCTTCTCATAACAGTCCAGCACTGTTTGGGACATTGCGTCTGCCACATCTTCTTCCTCTCTTAAAAATCCTCTGGCAACTTTATACATACTTTGTTTATTCCGTTCTACGAGTGTTATAAAAGCTTCGCTGTCTCCTCGCTGTGCTTTTTTCACAAGAAGCTCCACCTGGTCTAAGTCTCCTTTCTGTCATCCATCGGCCAATGTTGTTTTACACTTATTAGACGCAGCTCTACACAAAAAAATTGCAGTAATTTTTATTTTTTTGTAACCTGAGGTCCGCATACTTCATAATCTGTTATAAGAGTTTTTCAAGATATCATCTACATATAAGGAGAACTGCGCATGGACGATCTGCACAACTTAAGCCAGCTAATACCCGGGCAGAAGGCCACAGTAAAATATCTAACGACAACTGGAAGTATGCGGCGGCGTTTTCTGGATCTTGGTCTTGTGGAACATACGAAAGTTCAATGCCTAGGCAAAAGCCCTTTAGGCGATCCTAGTGCTTATCTGATTCGTGGAACTGTGATTGCCATTAGAGCCAAAGACGGCAAAGATATCATAGTAGAAGCAGAGCCTTTAATTCAGGAATCCACATGCAAAACCATTGCCCTTGCCGGAAATCCTAATGTGGGAAAAAGCACTATTTTTAACAATCTCACCGGTATGCGGCAGCATACGGGAAACTGGCCTGGCAAGACCGTATCCAGTGCGCGGGGAATCTACAGTTATCAGGGCGAAACCTATACGCTGGCAGATATCCCGGGAACCTACTCTTTGAAAGCCCACTCGGCGGAAGAAGAAGCAGCCATAGATTTTCTCTGCCTGGAGGCGCCCGACGCAATTGTAGTCGTCTGTGACGCCTCCTGCCTGGAACGCAACTTAAATCTGGTCTTACAGATTATGGAGCTTTCCCAGAAAGTCGTCGTTTGCGTCAATCTAATGGATGAAGCTTCCAGAAAAGGCATGCAAATAGATACGGAGCTTTTATCCCGGCGTCTTCAAGTTCCCGTAGTAGGAACATCCGCAAGAAATAAAAAAAGTCTTGATGCCCTTCAAAAAGCCATAAGCCAAGTCATCCATGAAAAACCACCGGTAGCCCCCTTTACCGTTACCTATCCAAAATTGATAGAAGACGCTATTGCTCTCCTTATACCTGCACTCATGAAAAAGGTAAACGACCCGCTCCGTGCCCGCTGGCTTGCATTACGGCTTCTGGAGCATGATTCCTTGCCGCAATCTATGGAAGAATCCTTTTTATATGATGGTACAATCCAGCAGGCGCTTAAAAAGGCAAATGCGCTTTTAGCAGAACAAGAAGTCCATAAAGAAATGGTTCCGGATCTGATTGCAACCGCACTTATATCCACAGCAGAATCCATCTGTAGAGATGTAATACAAGTCAACAAACAAATCCGTCCTCCGATAGACCAAAAACTAGATCAAGTATTGACCGGACGAAAATATGGTTACTGGTCTATGCTCCTTCTGCTGGCATTTCTGCTATGGCTGACGATTGTCGGCGCCAATTATCCTTCCCAGGCTTTGTTTACTTTTCTGTTTCGTCTGTTGGATTTATTAAGTCGGCTTTTTGTTTTTCTTCATGTACCAGAATTTCTGCATGACGTATGCATTCTTGGAATAATGAAAGTAGTCGCCTGGGTCGTCGCTGTTATGCTTCCTCCCATGGCCATATTTTTCCCGCTTTTTACTCTGCTGGAAGATGCCGGCTATCTACCGCGGATTGCCTACAATCTGGATCGCCCCTTCCAGTGCTGCCGCGCCTGTGGAAAACAGTCTTTGACTATGTGTATGGGCTCTGTAAATCTGCAAACATAAATAATAGCCCAATTAAATAAATACAGCGCGGACAAGTATCTGACAATGTACGCGCTGTATCAAATAAACTACGCCTGCACAATCAGAGCGTCGAAGCCTGCCTTTTGCAGCTTTTTCAGCATGGCTTCTGCATTTGCCTTTGCTTTGAATGCCCCAACCTGTACCCGGTAGATGAGCTGTCCAAGATCTACAGTGATGATAAATGCGTCATAACCTTTACCCTGCAGTTCTTTTTTCAGTCTATCTGCATTCTGCCATTTTGAAAATGCTCCTGTCTGCACCCGGTACAGCATTCCGGTCGGCACCGGATCGGTGGATTCATGTCGCCCATGATCGATGCTCCCCCCGTGGATTCCTTCGGCAATCAGCAGTGCAATGTCATTTTGTTCCGCCAGCTTGCAGTCCTCCGAGTTGTCACAGAAGAATGTTTCCAGCATAATTGCCGTCGGTTTTGTGCTGTTCAGCATATACAAATTGAGTCGCTTCTGGATCCCCCTGCTCTTGAAGACTTTCGCCAGACTGGAAAGAACACGCTGCGCAATCTTTTTTCCTTCTTCCGATAAATACAACACTTCACAGCCCCGGGCATTATGCAGCGCCGTGGCGTTCAGATGCAGTTCTGCTACCAGGTCATAGCCGCCATTATTCACCCGCTGAAGCTTGTACGCCTTCTCGTCCGTGCTTTTGCCGAACTGCAGCTCTGGGCAGATTAGCACATCTACTTTATGACCGACACTACGCAGGTATCCCGCTACACGGTTCACGATGTTTTTATTGTATGCGTATTCCAGCACGCCGCCATATGCCCGGCCATCTGCGCTGGTGCAGTTCCCGTTCTTCAAGATGCTGTGTCCCACTGTTAAAATGATCTTCATACTTTCCTCACTTTCTCCGGCTTTTGCGCCGGCGCAAAAAAGAGGACGGTCGCCCGCCCTCTTACTCTTTATTTTCTGTAATATTATCAATCGAATTTTTAAGGTTGCTTACCAATGGCATCAAAAACGCAGGCAAATTAATACCTATATCCACCATATTTTCCAGAATGCTTATAAGCTCATTACAAATAATCCAGATTGCCACGACGCAGGCGACCAAAAAAGTAAGATGGATCTGATATCCCATCACTGCACAAGCGTACTTAAGTAACTGATCAATGATTGCCCCAACAACTACCAGCAGCCACATAGTCACCTTTTTAATGATCCCCGTCATGCTTTTGTATGAATTGATTCCACCATCTTGTGTTCTTCTTGGATTCTCTGCCCTTTTCGGAGCTGCCCATAGCCCTGTTATGTAGTCAATAACATTACAGGCCACCATGAGTAATACTGGAATATACAACACCCCCAGTACAGAAGACAGAAGGCTACACACTGCCGTAACAAATATCTTTGCATAATTCATTTTTTTCATAGTCCATCCTTTCTACATAAAATAAAAGCCCCCCAAGTCCGGAAGCTTGTTAATCTGTGTTCAATTCGGATGCCCTCTTATCCCATGGAAACCGCCTCTTTTCTTCGGCATAAATAAAAGCCATTCATATGCCCAAAGCAAGTTGGGTGTGCAGGCGAACATATTCAATGTGCAGGCTGATTTACAAATAAACGGCAAAGAGGTTCCTATAAAAGAATATGCTGGATGCACAAAAATCAGATACATGGTATACATTACACTCTTAATACAACCTCAGTAAACATGTAACACCAGACAAAAGGAAAGTATTGTTTTGTATATCTGGATTTTCAAAATTATTTCCTTCAATCCTTTGCAAAATATACAATACATCCTCGAAGTGGTCTATTAGTTAATGATTCAGATGATCTTATCCTAAGTCCTTTGTTATAAACATATACCTGATATGCTTTTCCATTATCTTTATCAATAGCAAAACCGAAGTTTTCTATGTCATCAAATTTTGGTTCAGGTAATCCAGTTAATGCTTCATTAACTCCTGAAGAAGTAAAATTAAAACCAAAATAACATATACATAATTCGCCCATCTTAAAGTAAAGTGAATACCCATTTGTTGCTAATGATGTTGTTGAGACATTTTTTTTAGCAGAAACTATACTATTTTCAAACACAAAATTACCCAAGTCTGTATTGTCAACAGTAGCTTTTAATTTATATCCATCAGACCATCCTATCTTGATGGTATTATTAAGTTGTCCGATTCCCGTCCCTTGTTGGATAGGAGTAAATCCGATATTGTTTTGCTTACCAGACATATCCCCATTTAGTTGACTAATCGCGTTGGCATTTGCTGTTATTCTCTGGTCATATGTGCTTAAGTCCACTTTCTGTGTTTCCAGCTTCTGTTTTTGCGTACCATCCCACCAATAATCCGGCACATCTGTCGCTATTATGTAAAAATTATCTCCGACATTAAGTTGCTCCGTATTCTCCGGCACAGCCAGCCAGGCATCCAGATCCGCCACACTTGTAAATACGCGCGCCTGATTTCTTCCAAGGGCAATATTCAGCGCTTTTTTGGCGATCGTCAAAATCCCACGCAGGGAAGCTTTTGTATACTGTTGGATAATTCCGACTGGCTCCCCAGACGCGATCATCCCTACTGCTGCATCTGGATCCGGTAATTCCGTCTCTCCCGTGTAATCTTCAAATTCTGGGTTTTCCAATCTGCTAATCGCCTTTTTATTAACAACCGTATTCTGCAACAGCTGTTTCGGCGCCACATTTATATTGTCCGCATGAGCCGGATCTGTAGTTTCTGTTATCTGTATGGACTCAGAAAATACTGGGTCCGATTTTGTATAAGTTTTCATACCTGCCTGCCCTTCTAGAAAATATCATCTACCTGGAACGTCATTTCAAGATCCGGGTCTTTTGTCTTATTCGCAAAAGTCTTTATCGCCAGTATGTCACCATCCTCGTCATACAGCCCCAACTCATTTATATTTTCACCCGCACATTCTGACGTCGTAAGCGTACATAAATATCGGCATTTTGTTTCATCCAAAAATGCGTATGAATCTATTTCTTTCCTAAAGATCTCATGCTTCAGAACCGTATCATCCATGGACGGAACCACGGGTACACCTGCAATATCTACTGCGCCTGAGCCAAATGCCATGCCAACAATTTTCGGCAGCGTGATTGCTCCCGCCCTGGCACGAACCATCTTCTTTCTTGCTGTAATCGTTACAACTGCGTCTGCCATCAAAATTCCTCCTTCCCGATCTCGGCATCCAGTAACCGACCATCTTCAAAATTCCAGGTTCCGTCTAAATACCATAAATCCTTACGAATAACTACCTGTGCTGTCTGAATCTGTTCTGTTTTACATATCATTATTGGAATAATACAGCATGGCCTCATTTCATATTTCAGACGGTGGCTGAGGGTTATAGAGCCATCCAGCAGCCAATCGCCATTTAATGTCTTCGATCCAGAATCTCCCCAAAAGCGAAAAAACAAATGTAAAAAAAGGCTGTAAAATCTTACCCGCTCCAGATGGTTATCAACTGCAATCACCCAATCATCAAGGATATACATAGTATGGGACTGCTTTAAACGATCAAGTAGTTGCCTCACCAGTCTGGTATCCAATGTTCCTTCCCCGATAAATGCTACTCTGAACACGTTTGGATGTGAAAACCGGAAACCATATTCCCCCGGATCATTCGCATCGTAGATCCGAACTGCAAAACCTGTCGCATTCACAAGATAAGCCTCCATCTGGTATGGCGTCATAGCGATCCGGCTGTCCCGCTTCTGGTAAATCAGGCTCCTGCGTTCCTCAAAAGTCAGATTCTCACGGACTGGCAACCCCCACTGTATCTCATGTAATGCAAGTCCCCAAGTTGCCGTTTCCGGAAAATACTGTGCCGTCAACCCTTCAATCATTTCATGCATCTCATCCAGTTCAGTCCCCATAACCTGGTATAGCCACTTGCCAACATAAGAACGATCATAAAAACCTGCAGTCACACAGGCAATCATCCGCTGTGCGCCGGGACTTGTAGGAAAGTGTTCTAAATCAACTACCATCTGTACCTCCCGTACTAAACTGAACCGTTCCTGTCTTCGGGTATGCGATCTTTGCCAGACTTATGTTCTTCATGTCACCATTCATGTAGAATTGTTCAAAATCCTCTAATCCAGGGATTTGACCCAGGATCGGTCGAACGTCATTGTACCGTAAAATATTCTCTGTCTTCGCTTCTACATAAACTGCTTGGACTGCCTCTTTGAATGCGCGCTGTATCTGACCAATATCTGTCGTGGCATCATGCAGGATGCCTGTACAAGTATAATTCACTACATAGGTTTCCGCAGAAATGCAAGTCAGAAGGGCGCACGCCGTTGGAAGCAGTCGCGCACTTCTGTCATTCGGAGATACTATGTAATCATATACTCTTTTACAAAGTTCCGTACTGGCGGGTTCCCCGTTTGTGTCTATTAACATCAACGTCACAGTCCCCGGACCATCTGATGCGGATTCTACAATGCAGTTTCCAGCCCCCGCTTCCTTCGCCCATCGGATGTAATCCCTGTCATTTCCCAGGAATGTGTTACTGTTCTCATACTCTTCTGCGATACGGTCGTAAAAATCGTCATCAGACTCTTCTTCCGTTCCTCCGGATAAAGGCGCCGGATTAGTGACCGATTCAATGCTCTCTACCGGTTCCTCCATCAGGCTGACAGCCCCCGCCGGCACATTGGATTCTGGTCCACTCTCAACAGCTGTAACTGCCACAGTAACTGTCCCATCCTCCCCGATCATGTAATCCTCGCCTGAGCGAAATCCTATAGACTCTGCATACTCCGTAGCAGGCGTGCAGAACACGGTCCCCGCCTCTATCTCTGTACCTGGATCCCCAGTTATCTTAAGATATCCGGATGCATATCCCGCAGTATGTCTTGTAAGATGCACCTGCTTGCCATGCAGGTCAAGATATTCATCCCATGCGTACTGAGGAAACGCGAGCATTAGCGCCCGCGTCAAATAAAACTCCAACAGCTCCGATTTCTCAATTGCCGTTGGCCTGGTAAAGTCGTATGCAAACCCACCCGGCGTGTCGTCTATATCCGCCGGCAGATTGTTCATCATCCGTTCGTGTATTTCATCAACAGAACAGTTTTCCATAAAATCCGGCTTTTCAAACTCCGGCTGCATGGCCTATCCTCCCTTCCCTAAAATCTCACTGTAAAGTCATCCATCTCTTGTGCCCGTACGATACAGGTTCCTCTCACGGTATCCCCATTCCAGGCAAAAGAAAATCCTGTGACTGCTATTGTTCGAGGATTCGCCATCAACGCTTCTGTAATCGTTCGCTTCATCATGCTCTCCACAGTGTCATGGTCATCGTCCGCCAACGCGCTTTCCATCTCCACGCCGATCTCGTCCTCATAAGCCAGACAGGCAAAGCGTTCTGTTTGCAGAACCTTTAAACACCAGGCCTGGTAGTTCTCCTGTCCGTCCGCTTCTACGATACGGTTTGATCCGTCTCTTACAAAGTCCCCAATATCCGGATCCCATTTGGGCGCCCTTTTATATTCTTTGTCGTACCGTTCCCCGTCCGTATTGACAGATGGTATGTCGTACACATGGAAAAGCCTGTCAGCCATGGTTGCCACCTGTCTTTCCAATCACGACAGCTTCCGGGCCTGCCCAGGCAACCACGACACGATCCCCAGGAAGCAGATCGCCCACATGCTCCAACACCTGATATTCCCCGATTGGCATGGCTACTTGAAGTGCATCTGTCAGAAGCCCTCTGCGCCTGGTCACGGTTCCAAAATCAAATGTCTTTGACGGGGCATTCTCCCGCCTCATTCTTTCAGTCAGTACCATGGCAAGCTTATTTGTTCCGTTATTCATCTCAAATGCCCTACTCCTTTCAATAGAATTGCTCTGCCGTGACAAACCCATTAACTGTGCTTTTGTCATTGGTATGTACCAGCTTATACGGATACGGCTTTTTTTTCTGTATCCTGGTAATCTTTGCCTTTCCAGGACCGGCCTTGTGCCACTTAGCATTCTTTTTGGCAGACATGCGGTATTCTCCTCCAAGAAATGTAACAATGTCTCCCACTACATATTTCTGTTTCCTGGTCACTTTTCCATCCAGTACAGCGTTTTTCTCTGAATACACCAGCTGCATGGTCATGCTGTATTTATCTGCGTCATGGCTTATACCAGTCACATCAAAGTAGCCTCTTGCGGTCCCTATATCCACATGAATCACATCACCTTTGCGCACATAAGGAACATCAACCGCTTGCAGACTCAGGCTTTTATCAATCACACCTTTTTCGTCCAGAAGAGCCTGCCCTTCCTTTTTAGCATCCTTAAGGCTTTGATCCTGCTGCATGGTTAGTATCCTCTGCCGGATCCCATATTCAACAAGGCCGTTCAAAGTTGCCTTCACCTTTTTATTCTCTGTATCCATGATCTTGACCCGCGTAATCATGTCCGCCGTACTCTGTTTCCCATTTAGGGCAACCGCATTAGAATTATCAAAACAGAAGATCTCGCTGTTGTCTGCATAAGGGACAACACTCACTTTCCCGGCAGATGCTCTCAGAAGGCACTTCTCGTCTCCAAGTTTATGGGCAGCCTCCAATATCTCCAAGATTTCATCAGACAGATATGCTTTTTCAAAGACCATCCGCTTATGCTTTACGTTTGGGCCGTTATATTCATCCACCGGGATATCCCAATCTTTAAAGATCCTGCCAATCACGGTGCCAGTCTTGGCATTCTTTTTTACGATGCGGTTTTCCTGGCTTTTCTGCAGGTTATACAGTTCATCATAGCAGGTGCATTTTAGATTTTCTGATCCGTTCTGTATGGACGGACTCCATATCTCTACATTCCCTCTTGCTACTTCCTGCGTCCTACGCTCACCGGATACGATCACTACGACCATGCATCCTGGTTTTATCAGATCGGATAGATATCCTTTTGAAGTCTGGTCGTTCTTTACCATAAAGGATGACTTTGACGCAATTTCCCCCTCCGGCTCGTCCCAGCCCAGATTTTCTATGAAATCCGTTATCTCATACTGGGTACCGTCAGAAGTGACCAATATTGCATGATAAGTTATATTTCCCGTATTGACCATCTGCGCCTCCTATGGAATTGTGATCTTTGTACCCGCAAACAGAAGCTCACCGTTCTTACTGCTTTTAAAACCCCAGTATTTTGCAGCCCTGTTCAGCGTTTTTTTATTCTTTTTCCATATTTTCTGCCACTGGGAACCATCCCTGTAACAGTAACAGGCGATCTTCCACAAAGTATCGCCCTCCCTTATAACGTATGTATCACCGGTAAATACTTCCTTCTGCCTGCGTCCTCCCTTCCTGGTCTTCTGCCTGTCAGACTCGTTGTTGATTTTCAGGTCCTTTGTTGTATATACCACCAGGTTCCGATGGGCTTTCAGAGTTATACTGTAACTGATATTTCCCAGCCCGCCATAAGCGGCAGGGGCAAACCGTGCAATCGTAACATCCATATTGACCCAGGTCCCGGTTATTATAAGGTTCAGGACAGTCCCTTCCTCCATCCACTTACGCAGGATATCCACACACTGTACCGGCTCCTGCCAGTAGTCAGCTTTTACAATCGACTCCTGACGTTTGGATATACCGAAAAAGACACCATCCCATGAGATTTCTTTTGTGTCTGTACCTTTTGGCATTTCCACAGATCCCAAAGACAGGACGGAATAGGATTGATACCTTGCAGATCCCGATTCCTTTACTTCTTCAGGAAGTGAGGGGAACACGAACTGCCCCGCCATGTTCCCCACTGGTATGAGTTTTATATCCACGCCTTATTTACCTCCTACTGGCATATTGGAAAAGCTGTCCCTGAGTTTGCCAGCGATCTCTCCGCCCAACTCGTCAGCCAACTCTTTCATATGCTGTCTGATCACCTGTATGATGCCTTCCCCGTCTTGCCCGTCACTTCCGTAAATAACAAACTGAGGCGCCATACTGACACTTACCTGAATCTGGACACTGCCAGTATTGCCATTTTCTCCTGTAGCTATGGGAGCATCCTTTTGTAATAACCCTGGCCCATCAGGCCCGTCTAGGGAATCGTTATAGGGCAATGGAGCGTTTATAAATGCATCCCTGGATAAAGTATGCATTCCTGCCATACTGTCTGGATATGAGCTTCCTGCGTATCCTCCTGAAGCATGGGCAGATACCCCCAGGGCTGCGCCTGCCTGCTCATACAGTTCCAGCGCCCTTCCCCTGCGGCTCGGATTGGTGGGGATAATAAATTCCCCGTAGCCTTCTTCTGCCAACCAGGATAACTGCGGGCCGCCGCTCACATAACCGCCTGCGGCGTGGCCGGTCGCATCGGAATAGCCTTCTTTAAACGATCCGGTTATCTTTTTACCCATACTTCCAAAGAATCCTTTGATATCTCCCCACAATCCATCCCAAAAGCCATTCCACGCATCAGGGATTGTAACAGTAAAAAATTCGGACACTTTATCTGTCATACCTTCCCACCAGGTCGGTATACTTTCGGTAAAGAAGCTTTCCACCCCGCCCCAGAACTCAACCCACTTGCCAGGAATTGTCTCTGTGAAAAAAACAGCTGCTTTAGAAGTTACATTCTCAAACCATGTTGGAACGCTCTCCGTAAAGAACTCCCCAACTCCGCCCCAAAATTCATTCCAGGCCGGCACTACTGTCTCTGCGAAAAATGTTGCAACGCCGGAAGTTATATTCTCCCACCAGGCTGGTATACTCTCGGTGAAGAAATTTCCGACGCCATCCCAGAACTCCGTCCACTTAGTTGGAAGAGTCTCTAAAAAGAAAATACCTGCCGCAGTCTTTACATTCTCCCACCAGGCAGGAATGCTCTCCGTAAAGAAACTTCCTACTCCATCCCAGAACTCTAGCCATCCCGGTACCAGAGTATCCGTGAAAAAGCTGGTAACGCTTTCCTTCACGTCCTCCCACCAGGCAGGAATACTCTCTGTGAAAAAGCTTCCCACTCCGTCCCAGAATCCTGTCCATTTTTCCGGAAGGGTCTCTGTAAAGAACAATTCTGCCTTACCGCTTGCATAGCCAAGGGCATAAGGTACTGTTTCTGTAAAAAAGTTCCCGACTCCATCCCAAAACTCTGTCCATTTTTCCGGAAGGGTTTCTGTAAAAAATACAGTTGCACTTTCTTTTACGCCATCCCACCAGGCGGGGACACTTTCTGTAAAGAAGCTTCCTACTCCATCCCAAAACTCTGTCCATCCCGGCGCCAGAGTATCCGTGAAAAAGCTGTTGGCGCTTTCCTTTACGCCATCCCACCAGGTGGGGACACTCTCCGTAAAGAAGCCACCTACTGTCTGTTTTGCGTTGTCCAGCCAGCCGCCTTCATCCATAGCATCTGACAGTGCCAGGCCTGCTTTATTGCCTCCTAAAAGAGCGCCTACTCCTCCGATCCCGGCTCCGACTGCTGCGCCAACGCCGGTTCCAACAACTGGTATGACTGAACCAATGGCCGCACCTGCGGCAGCGCCAGCGCCGACCATGCCAAGCTTTGTACCGCCTTTTGCGTATTCGTCCCGCGCTTCTTTTCCATCGGCCTGTGTGCCATGGAAGATGTCCCTGATCCCTGAGCCAATGCCGAGAAGGCCACCGAGAATCCCAAGGACAGAAGCGCCTCCGGCTGCAGCTGCGCCAGCTGCGGTAGATGCGCTTGATCCTAACACTGTACCAATACCGCCCAGAGTTCCTCCTACGCCGCCCTGTACAGCAACAAGGGTTCCATCTGCCCCAATAGTCGCTCCTTTAGAGCCGATCTGCAGGAAACGTCCAAGCCATCCTGTCGCAGAAGTAAGCCCTCCTGCGGCGGCTGTTCCTGATGCTACTGTACCCGGAAGTGCCAGCGTTCCGCCGCCAGGTACAGAAGCGCTTCCTGCGGCAGCCTGGCCTATAGAAGCCGCAGCGCCTCCCGCAGAACCCATGATATTTACGACACCAGCAGTGACGCTCATTGTAGAAGTAGTATAACTGCTCCCGATACCTCCGCCTGCCGTCGTCCCACCGTTCCCAAACAGGCTTTTGACATTGTTGATACCGCGGATCACTCCGCCAACCAGTTTACTGCCCAGTTTTATGCCGATCATAGTGACTGTAACCTTATGGTTGGACGCCCATTCTTTCAAGGCCTCTGTGATCTGTTCTGTGTCAAATCCTTCCCGGAATCCGCGGATAAAAGAACCGCCGATGCTTTTACCGTCTTCTATGGCACCATCCGGATCAAAACCCAGGAGTGCCAAAAGGCCGGAAGATATACCAGAGCCGACCGCATTCCCGATATCCCCGGCTTTGCTGCTTATCATCTGTTTGCCTTCGCTCTCCCACCATTCGGAGAACGGCTGTGCGATGATTTCATCCCATGCTATGCTGACCTTTCCAAGCAGGTCTGCATCCTTCCATTCATCCGTCCCGCTGATCTCGCCAAACTTTGACTGGAGTTCCTGCACTTTTCCATCCACGGTGTTCATAAGTTCATCAAGCCCGGCTTCTATGTACGGCATCTGCTCTGTCAGCCAGTCCGCAAGCCCCCGTACATATGGGGCAAGCCTTTCACCAAACGACAATTTCACGCCATCCGCTACGCTCTGTAACAAGGTGATCGAACCTTGCAGGTTATCCAGCATTGTTTCAGCCATGCCTGCAGCCGCACCGTCTGCATTGTTCACAGCCGCCGAAAGCTTATCATAATCTTCTGCCGTGGCGTTTAAGATCGCCAGGAAACCCTTTTGGGCATATGTACCGGCTACGGTGTTCCCGAGCTGCGCTTTCTGTTCATCTGTAAAATGCGCCGTTGCCGTACGCAGTTCCTTCATGACATCGCCAAACTTCCGCGCAGTCCCGTCAGCATTGAAATATTCTATCCCAAGGGCTTTTATAGCGTCTGTGGCGCCGTTGGTATTTGTAGAGAGCCTGGTAAAGATAGAGTTAAGCGCGGTACCGGCCATATTCCCTTTAATTCCAGAGTTCGCCATAAGTCCGGTGGCCAGCGCAACATCCTCTATGGAATATTTCAATGTCCCTGCCATGGCTCCGGCATACTTGAAGGTCTCTCCCATGAGGGACACATTCGTATTGGCGTTGCTGGAAGCCGCCGCCATGACATCTGCAAAATGCCCTGCGTCACTGGCCTTCATGCCAAATGCCGTCAGCGCATCCGTAACGATATCCGACGTGGTCCCCAGGCTCTCCCCTGATGCCGCGGCCAGGTTCAGTATGCCTTCAATGCCTCCCAGCATATCCTGGGTCTTCCATCCGGCCATGGCCATGTAATTAAAGCCTTCTGCCGCTTCTGCCGCAGTGAACTTCGTTGTCGCCCCCATTTCCTTTGCCTTGGCAGTAAGCTTTTCAAGCTCTGATCCGGTCGCCCCGCTTATGGCTTTTACCTGTGACATAGCGGCCTCAAAATCCTTATAGGTATTGATTGTATCTGATATACCCACACTGATCCCAAGAACCGCCCCTGCCTGCAAGATGGGATTCTTAAGCAGGTTTAACACTCCCTTTACAGGGGCCGTAGCCAGATCGACCGCTTTCATGGTTACGCCCCAGGCTCGGCCTGAAACATTTTTAAGGCTGCTCCTTAAGGTCTGAAGGATGGGTGATATCCGGTCTTTTGCTTCCAGAAAAACCTCATATTTATCTTTTGCCCACCGGGCGAGGCTCCTTTGCGTTTTTTCTGCAGATTCGTCAAATTTTGAAACCTTTTTTCCTGCTTCCTGTACAGACTTGCCTGCCCGTTCAGCCGTCTCACCCATCCTGGACAGTTTCTTTTCAG
>CAJUMT010000042.1:0-15966 GCA_910587495.1 uncultured Lachnospiraceae bacterium
GAAGAAGCAATAGAAGAAGCCCAGCGCTGCCTTACCTGTAAAAAAGACAAGGCAAAATGTATGCAGGGATGTCCCGTATCCATTGACATTCCGGGATTTATTCAGGCAGTTAAGGAAGAAAAGTTTGAAGAAGCGTTCAAAATCATCAGTGCTTCTTCTTCCCTTCCGGCGGTCTGCGGACGCGTATGTCCCCAGGAAAGCCAGTGTGAAGGAAAATGTATCAGAGGCATTAAGAGCGATCCGATTTCTATTGGTAAACTGGAGCGTTTTGTGGCCGACTGGGCCAGGGAGAACGGTATCAAACCGGAAGCGCCGGCTGCAAAAAACGGTAAGAAAGTGGCAGTGATCGGCTCCGGTCCTTCCGGTCTTACCTGCGCGGGGGATCTGGCAAAGCTGGGATATGATGTAACGATCTTTGAAGCGTTACATAAAGCGGGCGGTGTACTGGTCTATGGTATTCCGGAGTTCCGTCTTCCCAAAGACCGTGTAGTCGGACCGGAAGTAGAGAATGTAAAATCTCTTGGTGTAAAGATTGAGACAGACGTTATCATCGGGCGTACGGTGAAACTGGATGATCTGATCGAAGAGGAAGGTTTTGACGCCGTATTTATCGGTTCCGGCGCAGGACTTCCCAAATTCATGGGTATTCCGGGAGAGACTGCCTGCGGCGTTCTTTCTGCCAATGAGTACCTGACCAGGAATAACCTGATGAAGGCTTTTAATGAAGATTATGATACGCCGATTATCCACGGTAAGAAAGTGGTCGTTGTAGGGGGCGGCAATGTGGCTATGGACGCGGCCCGCACTGCGCTCCGTCTGGGAGCCGAAACTCATATCGTATACAGAAGAAGCGAGGAAGAACTCCCGGCGCGTGTGGAGGAAGTACATCACGCGAAAGAGGAAGGTATTATTTTTGACCTCCTGACGAATCCGGTCGAAATTCTGGTTAATGAAAATGACTGGGTGACCGGCATCAAATGTATCAGAATGGAACTTGGAGAGCCGGATGCTTCCGGAAGGCGCCGTCCTGTGGAAGTCCCGGGATCTGAATTTACGATTGCGTGCGATACGGTCATCATGTCTCTGGGAACATCGCCTAACCCGCTGATCTCATCCACGACTAAGGGCCTTGAGATCAACAGGAGGCAGTGTATTGTTGCCACGGAGGATACCGGTGCAACTTCCAAAGAAGGCGTATATGCCGGCGGTGACGCTGTAACAGGCGCGGCTACGGTTATTCTGGCTATGGGCGCAGGAAAAGCTGCGGCAAAAGGAATTCATGAGTATTTAAGCAATAAGTAGCCTGGAAAGTTCAGACATGCAAAGACTCTGCTATGAGGCTTTATATAGCAGGGTCTTTGTTTTGGCGTACGGACTGCAATATTATAAACAAGGGTTGCCATGCCACCGAAATTTTATTATAATTGTAACATAAGCGGCAGACCACCGGATGATGTCCGGACGTCCCAGGAAGGAGTATAGCGATTTGAGTAAGTTACAGGTGAAAGATAGGCCACTACAGTTTTTGACGGTTAGTCTTGTTGGGGTGTCTATTCTTATTGTAAGTCTGTTTGTATGGCTGACGGTATTTATGAACCAAATCAATTCGGATACAGTCAAAGATATAGGACAAATTTACATGGGTGGTATAAGCGAGCAGATTTCTCTGCATTATCAGACCACAGTTGAACTGCGTCTGTCACAGATGAAAGCGCTGGTAGATACGACCAGACAGAATGATACGCATGAACAGCTGGCAGACAGCCTGGAGTTTAATGCAGAAGCCAGAGGATACGAATATTTGGTGTTATGCTCTGAGGACGGCGATTTGGAAGTGATTTATGGAAACGAGTTGGAAATATACAGTCTGCCTTGGCTTTTAGAAAGCATAAAAGGTGGTGAGCAGAAGGTTACATTAGGCGTTGACCAGACGGGGAACCGAAAGATTTTGTTTGGAGTTCCCTGTAACTATCGGATGGTAGGCGGGAAACGAGCAGTCGCTTTGATTGGAGGGATCGCTGCCGAGTCCATTGGAGAAATGCTTTTTCTGGACGGCGAGGCTTTGGTACATTCTTATATTATCCGTAAAGACGGAAATTATGTGATTCGTAAAGGCGATGAATTCCAGGAAAGTTATTTTGAACGGCTTCGCTCTTTTTTTAAAAACGGTGATAAAGAGGCTGAACAGCATATAGAAGAGCTGATGACGGCTATGGAAAGCGGGGAAGATTATAGCAGCATCCTGCAGGGGCCTTTTGCGAGGCGCCATCTGTACTGTAATAAACTGCCGTATTCAGAGTGGTATTTGGTGACGGTTTTGCCTTTCGATTCAATCCGTGTTGTACTCAATCAGATGTCGTCTAAATGGGCGCGTATGGTTTATATAGTTTCTGCTATTGCATTAGCGGCACTTTTGTATGTATTTATTCAATATCTCAGGATTGCCAAACGGCAGATGCAGGCGTTGGAAGAAGCCAGGAAAAACGCGGAATATGCCAATAAGGCAAAAAGTGAATTTCTTTCCAATATGAGCCATGATATAAGAACGCCTATGAATGCTATCGTAGGCATGACTGCCATTGCCACCGCTAATATGGACAACCAGGAGCAGGTTCAGAATTGCTTGCATAAGATCGCCCTGTCCAGCACGCATCTGCTGGGACTGATCAATGATGTATTAGATATGTCCAAGATCGAGAGCGGTAAGATGACTTTGAATATGGACCAGGTGTCGTTAAGAGAGGTGATGGACAGTATTGTCAGCATTATCCAGCCGCAGGTCAAGGCAAAGGGACAGCAGTTTAATATATCGATTCATGATATTTCTACAGAAAATGTATGTTGTGACAGCGTGCGGCTGAACCAGATTCTTATCAATCTTCTTGGAAACGCGGTTAAATTCACTCCTGCGGAGGGTTCGATCCAGGTTTCACTGTATGAGGAAGAATCTCCAAAAGGAGAGGATTTTGTTCGTACGCATATTAAGGTAAAAGATACCGGTATTGGCATGTCGAAAGAATACATGTCCAAAATATTTGATTCGTTCAGCCGTGAAGACAGCGCTCGTGTGCAGAAAACAGAGGGAACGGGCCTGGGCATGGCAATAACTAAGTACATAGTGGATGCAATGGACGGATTGATAGAAGTTGACAGTGAATTGGGTAAAGGCAGCGAATTTCATGTGATGCTGGATCTGGAGAAAGCAGAAGTGATGGAGATGGATATGGTGCTTCCGCCCTGGAACATGCTGGTGGTGGACGACGACGAACAGCTTTGCCAGAGCGCGGTGGCTTCTCTTAAGACGATAGGTGTCAATCCTGAGTGGACGCTGGATGCCGAAACAGCCATTAAAATGGTAGAAGAACGTCACAAGAAGCATGATGATTATCAGATTATACTTCTGGATTGGAAACTTCCGCAAATGGACGGCATTACTGCGGCCCGAGAGATCCGAAAACTTTACGGAGATAATATTCCTATTTTACTTATATCCGCTTATGATTGGAGCGAGATTGAAGATGAAGCCAGGGAGGCGGGCGTGAATGGATTTATATCCAAGCCGCTCTTTAAATCCACACTGTTTTACGGGCTTAAGTCTTATATGGGAGGACAAGATGAAGAGGATCACGATGCGGGTAAAAAGGCAAAAAATGCAAGACTTGCGGGGTGTCGTGTTCTTTTAGCCGAAGACAATGACCTGAACTGGGAGATTGCCAGCGAGCTGTTGTCAGAACTGGGACTGGAACTGGACTGGGCTGAAAACGGAAAAATCTGTGTGGAGAAATTCAGAGACTCAGAAGTGGGTTATTATGACGCTATTCTTATGGATATCCGTATGCCGGTGATGAATGGTTATGAAGCTACCCAAGAGATTCGTGTTATGGATCGGGAAGATCGGAATATACCAATTATTGCCATGACGGCGGATGCTTTTGCGGAGGATGTAAAGCGTTGTCTGGAGTGCGGCATGAATGCCCATGTGGCCAAGCCCATTGATGTGAAAGACGTGGCAAGACAGTTGGAAAAATTTATTTAATACCAAAAAAGGTTCCTGGAATACAATCCATGGAACCTTTGTTTATTATGCGCAGGAGTGCATAAGGAGATTTGCTGCTATGCAGCACGCACTCCACGCGGCGAGTAGGGGAAGATGGCTTTTCCCTACTCGATTAAAAAAAGTTTGTTGCAATAATCTTCCGCCAGTTGATCTGCATGAGATTCATCCAACTCAGGGAAAGCTTGAAGGAGCTGCTTTTTTATGCGCTCAAAGGCTATCAGATATCGGGCTTCTTCTGCTGTATTGTCATCTGTATCTGCGAGTAGTTCAGAAGAAGACAAGTTCTTGGCAGTCCACGCTTGGATGCGGGTTTCCAGAGAGTCTTCCTTGGAAATTTCGTCTAAAAGCTTCATGGCCTGTCGGAAGGAGACTAGGGCGATGATTAGAAAAAGAATAAAAACGATTTCCATAACAGCAAGAGAAAAGACGCTTAAAGGGAGCGCGATGACGCCGATTAAAGCAAGTGTGATCAAAAGAAAGCCCGCGCCCCCGATGATCAGGAAAGTCCAGGCGGAAGAACGGGTGTCGGTGCGTTTATTGCGGGCGGAATTATAAGTACTCATATAAAATCTCCTATTGGAAGTTCCGCATCGTGGAAGATGCTGTGATAGTTTAATGAATATTTTAACATATATAGGGAGGATTTGCAAATGGGAGTTGGAATGAAGATCACGCTGGTGGCGGTAGGAAAAGTCAAAGAGCGGTATTTTACCGAAGCTGCCACGGAATATGTGAAAAGAATCAGCAGGTATGCGAAGGTGGAAGTTCTGGAGGTGGCAGATGAAAAGACGCCGGATCAGGCGCCGGAAGGAGAAAAAAGCCGTATTTTGGAAAAAGAAGGGGAACGTGTCCTGCAGAAAATTCCGGCAGGAGCTTTTGTAGTGGCATTGGCGATCGAGGGGAAAATGCCGGATTCCAAAGAGCTGGCAGAGCAGATGGAAAGATGGAATGTGGAAGGCGTAAGTCATGTGGTCTTTGTGATCGGGGGATCTCTGGGATTGGCCGGGAAGGTGATGAAAAGAGCGAATTATGTGCTGAGTTTTTCCAGAATGACCTTTCCTCACCAGCTGATGCGGGTGATCTTGTTGGAACAGATTTACAGAAGTTTTACAATACGGAACCATACGCCGTATCATAAGTAAGCTTTTGGCTTTGCGCCCTGTTACAGGGCGCGCCGCCAGAGTGCGCAGGACTGCCTCGACTTGCTGGAGACTACAGTGCGGTGGAAATGGCACCAGATGAAACTTCTCCATCGGTTCCGGTTACGGTCGCTGCAATACCTGCAATATTTGCAATCCCTACGCATAATAGCACCCCCTTCGCATGTATGCGCATGTGGATGGGTTGTCGTGCTGTTATAATAACCTTAACAGAATCTTAGCGGCGATGCAAGCTGTTTTTGAGATTTCTTTTATAAAATGGCCAGAATTGATTTTTACTATGACCATTGTAATACCAACAAAATACCTGTTTCAATCTTAAGAAAAATTTAAGACCGATAATTATTGAGGAATTTTTGCCGGAGTGTTATAGTAATAAAAGGCATATTTGCAAAATAATTCCGAGATTTTCAGACTATATGGAGGTTGAACAGGCAGTGAATAGAAAAAGAATCGTTGCATTGATACTTGCGGCAGTTATGGCATTGCCGTCTAATGCTTATGCGGCGCTGGCAGCTCCCGGCGGAACGGACATGCCGCTGCAGGAGGAGACGGACGTCCAGGCAGAATTGTCCGAAACAGAGGACGATCGGACAGAAACGCCGGCTTTGGGCGTCGAAGATAAGACAGAAATATCAGAGGAAGGAGCCGTGCCGGAGCCGGATGCAGATGCGGATCTGGAAAATCCCCTGACAGGAGCAGACGGCGCGCCTTTGGAGGATGCTATTCTGGGAGCCGGGGAAGATTCCGGGGACAATCCTTCGCAGGAACCGGCGGTTACGGCGTATAACCTCTGGATCGGCGGCGAGCAGGTGACGGATCAGAAACTTTCCGGGAGCGGGTGGGAGTATGATCCGGAGAATAAGACGTTGACGCTGACAGATGCAGAGATTACAAACGCGGCTGAGTATGCCGTTATGGCGGAAGACGACCTTACAATTACAGGTACGGGCGTATTGTCGGCTGACAGTATTGTGATTTGCCAGACAAAGGGAAGTAAACTGACGCTGAAAAGAGCGAATCTGACTTTAAAATCAGCGGGAAGTTATTTAATCAGGACCGTTGGCGCCGTAGATATAAATGACTCTACAGTTACCTATATGACGGAAGAAGGCAAAAAAAGCGACAGTTCAGGTATAGACAGCGATTCTATTCGTATTGCCGAAAACAGTAAAGTTACCATAAAGTCCAGTAAAGGCATTGCATTAAAAGCAAGGAAAACGATTGAAATTGCGGACAGTGCGGTGGAGGCGGTCAGCGATACCGGCAATGCGATCGCCGCCGGTTCGATCAGCGTTACGGGTAAAAGCAATGTGAAGGCAGAGACAGCATCGGCGTTTGACAGCGCAGTCCAGGTCGGGGAAAGTAACGGAGCGCCGGATCTTACGTTAGGAGACGGCCTTCTGATCCTGGATGACGCCAAACCAAATGAATCTAAGAAGCTTGAGATTAATTATACATACCTTGTTACCGTGGAGGGCGTGTACAGTGAGGGCGATTATAAAGTCGGCGGCGTAAAAGACAATGTTTATACAGGATATTACTCCGGCGGAAAGAGTGTAACGGTCTGGACAGGCGCGCGCGGCCCTAAGTATATCCTTGACGAGGTGCTTCTCGACGGGATTGAAGCGGGAAGTCTTAAATGGTTCTTTGACAATCCGGATAAAGATCCAGAAAAAGAAGATGAAAAGCGCTTTTTTACGTTTGACATGCCGGAAAAGGATGTAACGATCACGCTGAAATGGAAGCGGATCAGCAGTGAGCCGGATATCATCGGAGACTTTAAAGTAGATGAGAACGGGAAGCTGTTAGGCTTCAGGGATGATGTGACAAGCCTGCCCTCCAGGATCGAGATCCCGGCGGAAGTGACGGAGATTCCGGAAGGCGTATTCAGCGAGGGTATCGGAAGAAAAGTTACGGGGGTGACTTTTGAAGTCTCCAGCAGTCTGAAAGTGGTCGGGGATAATGCGTTTAAAAATTCAAGCTTGCAGAAGATTATATTTAAAAGCCAGTTGGAAAGTATCGGCAGAGGCGCGTTTGACTCCTGCAGCGACTTAAGGACCGTTACAATGCCCAAAGGCGTGAAGACGATTGGAGCGGAAGCTTTCAGAAACTGCACCCATCTTTCGGAAATAGATGTGACCAGCGCGGAGACGATCGGGAACCAGGCTTTTGAAGCCTGCAGTGCGCTGACAGAAAAAGCATTCGGGGACAATCAGGTGTTAAGCCGTATAGGCAATCATGCTTTTAGAAACTGTACAGGTATTGCCACGCTGGAACTAAGAGGGCGGACGGCTAAGACAGTATCTTTTGGAACAGGTGTTTTTCAAGGGTGTACAAAACTGATAGCCGTTGACCTCCCGGACGGTCTTACGGAAATTTCAGAGGAAGCGTTCAGGGACTGTACATCGCTGGAAGAGGCAGTAGTCCCTGCTTCAGTAACTGCAATCAGGGACAGTGCGTTTAAAGGGTGTAAAGCATTAAAGGAAGTAAACATTAATAATCAGGACGGCCCGGACGGGACGAGCGCTGTGATTTTAGTAGAGACATCATTTCCAAGCGAGAGGAAAAAAGACCTTACACTTTATGGATATGACGGCACGGTAGAGGAACATGCCGGGCAGATGGGATATACTTTCAAGACAAAATTTGAAAAATATACGGTATCGGAAGCGGAAACGGTAGACCCGGACAAAGGGGAAATAAAATTTTCTACTACATTAAACGGTACGCCAAAAAAGTCCGTAAGTGTTGTCGCGGGAAAGAAAGTATATGTCAGGCTGATACCAAAAAGCAATTACTGGGTGCGCCCTGGATCGATCGATACAGGGAATCGTTTTGAAGAGTGTGTGCTGGAAAAAGTTGACGGCAAAGAGGTCGTCTACAGTTTTATCATAAAATCTTCCAGGACGTCTACAAAAGTTGAGGTAGGCGCATCTTTTGATAAAGAAACTGAGATAAAAAAACCTACAGTAGATGTGGAAGACGCCAGCTTTATCCGGGTGACGAGGGAATCAGGGAGTATTAAAACTTTAAACTTCGATAAAGCAGGAAAAGAAGTAAAACTGATCTTAAGTACGAATACGAATACAAGAGACAATGGTTCCGCGCCATGGAGATTTAAATTATCTTCCAGCGATCCCAAAGTGGCGAAAGTAGAGAGCGACGGGACGCTTCGCAGCATTGGTATGTCCGAGAATAATAAATGTATCATTACCGCGGAGCCGAATGTGACAGCATCCGGCGTGACGCCGGGTGTCTCCATGCAGTTTGAAGTGACCGTATCCGCCAAAGCCAGCCCGGAAGAGCTGCAGTTTAAACTTTCCGCCTTTGACGATCTGGCAAAAAGTGAGATTCTCACAGAAGACGCCTGCGGATATCCGGTGATCCGTTTCAACAGCAGCCATCTGGCTCAAGCCAGCAGAAGTTTCGACGCGGTCTTCGAGGCTTTGGATGGGGATCATGAATCCGTATTTGTGTCCGCTAACTGGAGTGTGACAGACGATACCATTGCCACGGTCGAATCCGCTTCGACGGAGGATAACAGGAACCGGATCACGGTCAAGAAAGGAGCCGTAGGAGAGACAGGTATCAATATTTCCGTAAAACGGACAGGAGATAAAGAAACGCTTACCGCGCGTCTGATCATTCAGGTCGTGGACGCGACCCCCAGGCTGAAAGGGGGAACGCTTACGGTAAACGTGAAGTCAAATACCGGTACGCCGTTTACCTTAGTGCCGGTATATGGATACGATATAGATGAAACTTCTTTGGTGCTGAAAGAAAAGAAAGGGGATCTGCCGTATCCGGAGGCGACGAACCTTATCGTAAGAAACGGCCATATTATGGCGACAGGAAACGGAGGAATCGGAAGCTATGAGAAAGGCCGATTCCTGATCGAAGGCCGTTATACAGACGAAAAGGGCGGCGGCGTATTTCGGGTGCCTGTGAAACTGAATGTCACCGACCAGACGCCCAAGCCCACCGTTACGAAATCCGGCAAGATTAATCTGTTCTACTGGCGTTCGGACATTCTGGAACCGGAGGCAGGAAGCGTTGTATTTAAGCAAAGTATAAAATATGAAGAAGTTGACCATTATGAACTTGTATCTGCCGAGCATGACCAGTACTGGAGTACCTGGGAGACTTCCGGCAGGACAGACCCGCTGGCTGCCAACTTCCATGTAGAGAAAGACGAGGACGGCAATGCGGTCGTCACCCGGAACGCGGCGGAGTTGATGAAACTGAAGAAAAAAGCGGTCACATCCGGCTATTTGTATATCTATTACAAAGGCTATAATTACGGGAATGACAGGCCGCCGAAAGTAAAGGTTACGATTCCCACAGCCACGACGAAACCGTCTTATGTGCTTTCCAAGACAAAGGCGACCATCAGCAACTATGTGTCTGCGGGGCAGACCTATGAGATTGAGCTGCAGGATAAGAAGACAAAAGAGCGGATCGACCTGACCGGCGCAAAGGTAACTTTGGGAACTAAGACGACCTCTAAGCTGAAAGGGCGGATTGACACCGAGAATATGGTAAACGGAGCAGGCAATCTGTCTTTAAGATTCAATGAAGTACCTGTAAAGGGAAAAGTGATTTTCAGTATCCAGAAAGCATCCTGGAGCAGCGCCATCAATTATACATTTACCTTAAGTAAAACCAACAGCCTTCCCAAGCCGAAGCTGTCTGTGACCAGTTTAAGTTTCCGGGAAGGTTCCGGCCAGAGCGCTGTTGTAAAAGTAACATGGAACCAGGCAGAAGCAAGGCTGGTTGGCATGGACATATGGGATGTCAATGGGTCCGGCGGTCTTTCCGTTTCCTACAGTGAAAATCAGGAAGAACCCGGAACAGGCATCATATCCGTACAGTCCGGCGGTTTCCTGGAGAAAGGAACTTATAAATTCCGCCTGAAGCCGCAATGGGATTACGGGACAGGATATACAGAGCTGGGAAAAAATGTAACTTTGACCGTAAAAGCTGTTGCGGAGAGCAAGAAGGCTTCGATCAGTCTGTCGGGAAGCGATTCGCTGGATCTTTTGAACCGAGACAAAGGGGCTGTCTATAAAACCAAGATGACAAATGTATTCGGAGAGATTACGGATATTAAGCTGGAAGAATACGACAGCATCAGTGAGGACTATACGATTGACGGCTCCAAACATTTTGAAGCAAAAGCAAACGCTTTAAACGGAACAGTTTCGATCTATGCGAAGAAAGACGCCGCATTCTATAAAGGAGGCTCCGAAAAACTTGCCGGCAATTCATATAAGCTCCGTATGAGATGTATGGTGAACGGATATGAAGTCGTTTCCAAACCGGTTACGGTAAAGGTCACACAGAAAATGCCCACCCTGGAACTTGACCAGGAATCTTTGACGATGTACGCAGGCGAGCGGTATTTCCCCAATGTGATCCATGAAGTCAGGCTTACGAAAAAGACCCAAAAGGATGTAAAGATCCTGAAAGTTGACTGGGCGAAAGACGCATCGAAAGCCCGCAAAGAAGCCATTGAGATCGTCGGTTATAACCAGGAGACAGGAAAACTGACTTTGAAACTTAAGAACGCGGCGCGGCTTAAGATGGAGACGGAGTATACCTTGCCGTTTGTGGCAGTCTGCGAAGGACAGCTTGTGGAGCTGGACGAAAAAGACAAAGAAGTTACTGCCGGAAAGAATTTCAGTATCAAAATAAAAATCAAAAAATAGGCAGGTGCATCTATGCAGGATCATGCAGGAAATATGACAGAAACACTTAGAAAAGAACTTAAGGTCACGAGGATATGGTGTATCATATCCTCCGTGATCACCTTTTGCCTGCTGGCAGCTATGATCGTCCTTTTATGGAAGCTGCAGCCGGCATATGAGTTTATGAAAGAGACAGGTCCGGTTATCCGGCAGACGCTTGAAGAGACAGATTTAGGGAAGCTCTCAGAGTCCTTAAGCGGGCTGGATGTGGAGACCCTGAACGAAACTCTGCAGAGTCTCGACACAGAAGAACTTTCTCAAGTGCTGGAGAACGTAAATAACATGTCTGCGCTCGTCACTGAGCTGAATGAAAAATACGACTCTATGATGTCCGCTTTCGGCATGGGAGGAAGATAGGCGAAAATTAATCAGTATGCATAATTTTCAGCATTTTAAGCTGATCTCGCTTATTGTAAATAATATTGAGAATATAGACACGTTTGGTATTTTTGTCAATTCGGTAGTAAATATAAAAATTATTTGCTATGAGTTTTCGTATGCCACGGCTATGTGCAGGTTCTTCCTGTAAAAGAGC
This sequence comes from uncultured Lachnospiraceae bacterium, assembly GCA_910587495.1. Taxonomy (GTDB): domain Bacteria; phylum Bacillota; class Clostridia; order Lachnospirales; family Lachnospiraceae; genus Hominiventricola. The sequence continues at coordinate 11,503 of CAJUMT010000042.1, forward strand.
AATGCGGTCAGGCATTTGTTCCAGTGTGCTGATTTTTTCACGGATAGAGCGAATATAAGTCAGAGCAGTGTCAGGCATGAGCAAAGTATCGGCAATATAGTCACGCAATTTGTAGAGGTCTGTTGTGGCATCTGGAGTCATGATGATTTCATAGATGTTCATTAGACAAGACCTCTTTCAATTGCATCAAATATTTCACTATAAGGTCTGCCTTCACCGGCAATTGACTGTTCATAACTATGCTGAAGTTTTGCATTTAATTCTGCATCAGACATAGAATCAAGAGTTTGAGGTTCTTGAGGAATTGTAAGGGAGAACGGAATGCCGTGTTGATAAATAATTTGTCTGTAAAGTGAATTGATGACGACAGAGACGGGAATGCCGAGTTTTTGGAGTATATCTTCCGCCTCTGTTTTGATTGTGTATTCGACACGAGCACTTACTGTTGCATCTTTCATAAAAATTGCACCGCCTTTCAAGAAGAATTGTACTACGAAGCCTTGCAAATTACAATACAAAATAAAAAATACAGTAAAATGGTCAGATTATGGTTAACTGTACATGTCTGACCATTTTTTCTACGTCCGGGGAGATGTGATGAATGACTTGACAAATGCCCCCGCCTTTTTTATAATAACCCCATACAGAGAAGAAAGAGGTGAAAGGATGAGAATTTAGTCTGCTTTTGAAAACATGAAAGTACGATCTGCAGTGCTGCTCCCGGATATGGGAAGGGCGCAGTTTTGTCATGTTGCCAAAAGTGGATTATGTTCTCATAACCTCTTTTTTTGGTGTAAAAAACAGGATACAAAGGTTATAGAGCGCATAATTTTCCGGAATCATTTGGCAGCAGATGGCAGATGGTTCTTTTTTATTACCAGAGCGGAACTATATATAGGAGGATGCGCATGTCACGAATTGATGTAAACAATCTGACCTTCTATTATGAAGGCAGTTTTGACAATATTTTTGAAAATGTTTCTTTTTCCATTGACACAGACTGGAAATTGGGTCTGATTGGCAGAAACGGAAAAGGGAAAACTACTTTTTTAAATCTTCTTCTGGGAAAATATGAATATAGCGGGAGTATCCGCGCCGGTACAAATTTTGATTATTTTCCTTATTTTATACCGGAAGATTATGCGGCAAAGAATGCGGCGGATTTTCTGGAACAATTAAAGCCGGGATGTGAGTTCTGGCGCATGCTTTGTGAACTGAACGATCTGGAACTGGATGCCGAAGTTCTCTACCGCCCTTTTGGAACCTTAAGCCATGGAGAACGCACAAAGGTGATGCTGGCAGTATTGTTTTCCGATGAAAATGAATTTCTCCTGATCGACGAGCCAACCAATCATCTGGATCAGGCGTCCAGAGAGACAGTCAAGGCTTATCTGGGCAGAAAAAAGGGCTTTATCCTCGTATCCCATGACCGGGATCTGTTGGACGCCTGTATTAATCATGTGCTGGTGTTAAACAGGCAGACGATAGAGGTGCAGAGCGGTAATTTTTCCAGCTGGTGGGAAAATAAAGAGCGAAAAGACGCGTTTGCCCGAATGGAAAATGAAAAACATCTAAAGGAAATTGGAAAACTAAAGAAAGCGGCTTCCAGAGCGAAGAACTGGGCAGACAAAAACGAAAAAACGAAGATCGGTTTTGACCCGCTCAAAGAACCGGAGCGCAACATTGCCACAAGGGCCTATATCGGAGCAAAGACTAAAAAAATGCAGAGCCGTGTGAAGCAGATGGAATACAGGCTGGACCGTGAGATCCGGGAAAAGGAAGGCCTTTTACAAGATATCGAACAGACTGTAGAACTTAAATTGGCGCCGCTTTCCCATCATAAAGAGCGGCTCCTTACGGCGGACGGATACGGGCTTGGTTATGTCGGCGGGAAAGAAGCGGTTTTTCAAAATCTTAGGTTTACCGTGGAGCAAGGTGAGCGCGTGTTTTTAAACGGGAAAAACGGATGCGGTAAAACCAGCTTGTTAAAAGCCGTCCTCGCTGCCGTTTCAGGAGACAGGGAACAAGAAATGAAAACGGCAGGTCTTTTGGAGAGCGGGATTTTGCAGACGGCGTCCGGTATAATCGTTTCCTATGTAAATCAGGACACATCTTTTCTGAAAGGAACGATTGGGGCGTATTGTCATTTCCGCGGTTTGGATGAGAGCCTGTTCTGCGCGGTTTTACATCAGCTTGGAACAGAACGTGTGCAGTTTGCAAAACCTATGGAAGATTATTCCGAAGGGCAGAAGAAAAAAGTCCTGATCGCTGCCAGTCTGCTGACGCCGGCCCATCTGTATATCTGGGATGAACCTCTGAATTATATGGATCTGTTTTCCAGGATGCAGATCGAGGAACTGCTGCTTACTTTCCGTCCGACGCTCCTGGCCGTGGAGCATGATATAAGATTTCAGGAGAAAGTGGCCACAAAGGTTATCCGCATGTAAAAAGCTCGCACCTTTTTGTAAATGATGCATGCCTGTCCGTATGATAAAATCCAGAGTATAAAAGAGGAACAATAACAGGAGAGGATGGTATTATGTTTACAATCAGCAATGATCGATTTAACACAAAAGTTCCTATCAGAATATGGTTAGAGGATGAGACGCAGATCGAAGAAAGCTGCCTGGAGCAGGCGGTTCATCTGGCGAAGCTTCCGTTTGTACACCGGTGGATCTCTTTGATGCCGGATACACATACGGGCAAAGGAATGCCCATCGGGGGTGTGATCGCCACAAAGGGTGTGATTATTCCCAATGCGGTCGGGGTGGACATCGGATGCGGCATGATTTTCACGTCCACGGATGTGAAACTGGAACAGGTGCAGGGAATTATGACCGGGAACGGGTCTTTGATACAGCTTCTTGTGGGCGATATTTTAAGGAATATACCTGTGGGGACGAGAAGGAACCGCCATAACACGCCTCAGGCGTCTGCAGTGCTGGATAAAGCAAAAGAGAGGATGGAACTGTATGAGAACAATCCGGAGCTGCTTTCCCTAATCGATGACGGGTATTATCAGGTGGGTACATTAGGCGGCGGCAATCATTTTATCGAACTGCAGGCGGACGAGGAAGGTTATCTGGGTATCATGATCCATTCCGGGAGCCGTCATATGGGAAAGGCCGTTTGCGACCATTTCCACCAGAAAGCAAGGGAGCTGAATGAAAAATGGTATTCCCAGGTTCCGGATGAATATAAGCTTGCTTTCCTGCCTGTAGATACCGAGGAGGGCAGGCAGTATATCCGGTGGATGGAGCTGGCGCTTGCCTACGCGTATGAGAACCGCCAGAGGATGATGGAACATACCATGGAGATTGTGGCAAAGCATCTGAAAAAACATGCGGGACTGGATGTGAATTTCGGAGAGAATATCAATTGTCATCATAATTACGCGGCCATTGAAAACCATTACGGTGAAAATGTATGGGTACACCGAAAAGGCGCTACTCGTACCCGGGCCGGGGAGAGCGCTGTTATTCCCGGAGCCATGGGATCTTACAGCTATGTAGTGGAGGGATTGGGCAATCCGGAATCTTTTTGCTCTTCCTCCCACGGAGCCGGAAGGGCTTACTCACGAAAAGGTGCTATGGAGAATTTTTCGACGGAGCAGGTGATTCTGGATCTTCGTGCCCGCGAAGTTGTTCTGGGAAAACAGAAGAAAAGCGACGTGGCGGAAGAATGTCGGTTTGCCTACAAAGATATTGATCGTGTTATGGAACAGCAGGAAGATCTGGTAAAACCAGTCAAAAAGCTCCGTACAGTGGGCGTCGTAAAAGGATAAGCCCGCTTAGACGGATTGACTTTGAAAAAACCGCCATGTTATAATATTCTTATATTAGAAATATTTTTCAGAAAACAGGAGGATGAGGATGAGAGCAAAAAAAATATTATTGGGTATTGCGTTTGTGGCGATCGCGATGGCTTCGGGCGGTATAGTTTCAATTTATGAAATGAATAAATGCGCATTGGAAGTCAAGGGTGCAGCGCAGGAAAAAGTTGCAGATGTAGTACAACCGGAAAACGAGGAGACGGCGCAGTCAGGAAATGAGTTGACGGCACAGCCGGAGGATGAGGACGTAGTACAGCCAGAGGGTGAAGAGACTGTACAGGCAGATCAAATGACGTTTACCTGCGTAGTACCAGGCTGTACACAAACAGAAGCGCATCAGCACGGTCTTTGCGGAATTGAGGGTTGTATGCGGATTGGGGAACACAGCCACGGCATATGCGGTATAGCAGGGTGTGCAGAAACAGGAACACATATGCATAACGGAGAATATTGCTATCCCCACAGCGCGGATGACGGGCATGCGTACCATAATTGCGGGATGCCAGGCTGCACAGAAGAAACGGCCCATATACACGGAGCTTGTGGAATTGACGGCTGTATGCGGATTGGGGAACATAGCCACGGCATATGCGGTATAGCAGGGTGTGCAGAAACAGGAACACATATGCATA
>CAJUMT010000042.1:16066-19179 GCA_910587495.1 uncultured Lachnospiraceae bacterium
ACGGAGAATATTGCTATCCCCACAGCGCGGATGACGGGCATGCGTATCATAATTGCGGGATACCAGGCTGCACAGAGGAAACTGCCCATGTACACGGTGCATGCGGGATTGAAGGCTGTATGCAGATTGGAGAACATAGGCATGAAAGTAACAGCGGAGGTCATCATCACTCTGGTCATGGAAGGGGTCATCATTAAGGAACAAATTCTGTAAATAATGATAAAAACATGAAAGAACGGAGGGTTTTTATGAGAGCAGCGATCCTTACGTCCAGCGATTCCGGATATGCGGGGCAAAGAGAGGACAAAAGCGGCCCGGTAATCCGGGAGATACTGGAAGCAAACGGTTATGAGGTGGTACATACCATCTTGCTTCCGGATGACAGAAAGATGTTGGCAGAAGAGATGGCGCGTATTGCAGATGAGCATATAGCAGAGCTTTTGCTGACTACAGGGGGCACCGGTTTTTCTCCCAGAGACTGTATGCCGGAAGCAACGCAGGATATTACGGAGCGATGTGTACCCGGTATTCCGGAGGCGATTCGGGCATATAGTATGACGATCACACCCAGAGCCATGTTAAGCCGCGCTTCTGCAGGAATCCGTAAGTCCACACTGATTATCAATCTGCCGGGAAGTCCCAAAGCAGTAAGAGAAAGTCTGGAATATATTATTCCTGCTCTTTCCCACGGCCTGGAGATTTTGACCGGTGAAGCAACAGATTGCGCGCGTAAATAAGATACAGGATGAAATAAGGACAGCATAGGCTGTCTTTATTTTGTGCAAATATATTTTTGTGATTAATTCATAAAACAGACATACTGCAATTTTATATTATACATAAAAATGTCAAAAAAACAAGAAAATTTCTGGTATGCGCTTGCTATTATACACAAAAAATGGTATAGTGTGTACGGTATTGTATATCGTTTTGTTTTTATTTTAACGATATAATATCATGCACAAATATGGTTTGGGTAAGGAGGAAAAACAAATGCTGGATCAGTCTTATTATCGTAAGACCGACGAGATTATTGAGCATTACGGGCGTAAAGCCGGCTCACTAATCCCAATTATGCAGGACATCCAGGCGGAGTATCGTTATCTGCCGGGAGAACTGCTGACCTATGTGGCAAAGGAAATCGGGATCAAAGAGGCTAAAGCCTACAGTGTGGCTACCTTCTATGAGAACTTTTCTTTTGAGGCAAAAGGAAAATATGTGATTAAAGTATGTGACGGTACAGCCTGTCATGTGCGGAAATCCATGCCCGTGCTGGAAGCCCTCTGGAAAGAGCTGGGACTCAGTAAGAAGAAGCATACAACAGATGACATGATGTTCACGGTAGAGACCGTATCCTGTCTTGGCGCATGCGGGCTTGCTCCGACGATGATGGTGAATGAGGATGTACATCCTTCCATGACACCGGAAAAAGCACTTGCATTAATTGAAGAATTGAGAGGTAAGGGCTGATGATCAAAAATAAAGACGAATTGTTACAGGTGCGTAAAGAGGCCCAGGAACAGGTCGCGGCGTATGACTGCAGGATACTCGTCTGTTCCGGTACAGGCTGTATAGCGACGGGTTCAGCAAAGATTTATGACGAGTTCGTGAAGCTGACAAAAGACACGCCGGGCGTGGTTCTGGATTTTGCTCCCCATGATGAGGGAGAACACGAGCATGTAGGCGTTAAGAAAACCGGATGTCAGGGTTTCTGTGAATTAGGACCTCTGGTGCGTATCCAGAAAGGCGACGAAGTCATCCAGTATGTAAAAGTACAAGTTGCAGACTGTCAGGAGATTTTTGAGTCTACCGTACAGAAGAATGAAGTGGTAGATCGCCTACTGTATTCCAAAAAAGACGTTCATTACAAACATCCGGAAGACATTCCCTTTATGGCGAAGCAGACCAGGATTGTTCTGGAGAACTGTGGTCGTGTGGATGCGGAGTCCTTAGACGAGTATATTGCGGCAGGCGGTTTTGAGGCTTTGACAAAAGCAATGTTCGATATGACCAGAGCAGATGTCATCGACGAAGTGGACCGTTCCGGTCTTCGCGGACGCGGAGGCGGCGGATTCCCCTGCGGCAGAAAATGGAAACAGGTGGCAAGGCAGCCTGAAAAAGTTCGTTATGTGGTATGTAACGGCGATGAGGGCGACCCGGGCGCGTTCATGGACGGTTCCGTTATGGAAGGTGATCCTTTCAAACTGATCGAGGGTATGATGATCGCAGGTTATGCAGTAGAGTCCACAGACGGATATATCTATGTGCGTGCAGAGTACCCCATGTCTGTGGCAAGACTCCGCCATGCGATTGCACAGCTGGAGGAGAGAGGACTCTTAGGCGACAACATCCTTGGTACTGATTTCTGCTTCCATTTACATATTAACAGAGGTGCGGGCGCGTTCGTCTGCGGCGAGGGTTCTGCTCTGACCGCATCCATCGAAGGCAACAGAGGTATGCCTCGTGTGAAACCGCCCCGTACCGTAGAGAAAGGCCTCTGGGAGAAACCCACAGTCCTCAATAACGTAGAGACTTATGCAAACGTGCCGAAGATCATTCTCCAGGGCGCTGACTGGTATCGCAAAATCGGTACGGAGGGAAGTCCGGGAACGAAGACTTTCTCTCTGACCGGCTCTATCGAGAATACAGGTTTGATTGAAGTACCTATGGGAAGCACCCTTCGTGAGATTATTTTTGATATCGGCGGCGGCTTAAAAGACGGTGCAGAGTTCAAAGCAGTTCAGATCGGCGGACCGTCCGGCGGATGTTTGACAGAGAAACACCTGGATGAACCTCTTGATTTTGATTCTGTGAAAAAATTCAACGCCATCGTCGGTTCCGGCGGTATGGTTGTTATGGACACCAATACCTGTATGGTGGAGGTTGCCCGTTTCTTCATGAGCTTTACCCAGAGAGAGTCCTGCGGTAAATGTGTACCATGTCGTGAAGGCACCAAGAGAATGCTCGAGATCCTTGAGAAGATTGTAGCAGGGAAAGGTCAGTTAGAAGATCTGGATCGCCTGGAAGAGTTAGCAAACATGATCCGCAGCATGGCTTTATGCGGTCTTGGAAAGAGCGCTCCGCTTCCTGTTATCAGTACGCTGAATACGTTC
>CAJUMT010000042.1:19189-19483 GCA_910587495.1 uncultured Lachnospiraceae bacterium
ATGTAGAGCATATCGTGGATCAGAAGTGCCGTGCGAAAGTCTGCAAGGCAATGCGCCGTTTCGTGATTAATCCGGAATACTGTAAAGGCTGCGGCAAGTGTGCAAAGAACTGTCCGGTCGGCGCAATTACCGGCGTCCGCAAAGAATGTTATCATATTGATCCGAAGCTTTGTATCAAATGTGAAGCTTGTAAAGATAACTGTGCGTTTGATGCCGTTTATATTGAGGAATAGGAGGGGCAGATATGGGAACAATTACAATAGATGGTAGAAAGGTAGAATTTACCGACGAGAA
>CAJUMT010000043.1:0-4152 GCA_910587495.1 uncultured Lachnospiraceae bacterium
GCTGCAGACGAGAAGTGAAGAAGATGACAGAATTATCGATACAGATCGATTTATAAAAGCTTTTAAAAGTAAGGTTATTATGTATCTTTATGAGGACGCGGCAAGGCAATATAAGCATAAACTGTTTGCTGGCTGTGAGGATACCACGAGGTATTCTTCTGTATGTGAAAGCTTTGACAAAATTGGAATACAGATTTTCGGGGAAGATTTTGAGGATGCCTACTATAACCCGCAGAAATGGTAATGGAATATGAAGATTGTTTCAAGATTTGTCCGCGAGCAGCAACGGTACTCAAAAAATCAGCTGCGCGATAAATTTTTGCTTGATGATGCAGAAATTGAAAAGTTTATAAAGAATCTTAAATCTTATGGTATCCTGAAAACAGTGGCAAACAGTATGGAGCAAAAAGAACTGTCGGATCTGATGGATGGAGATATCCAGGCTGCTTCTGAAACTGCTGGAAACAATGAATGCCTTTATGTCTTTACATATGTGGGTATTGTTACAGTAGGCAGTCGTATTATCAAATCATACCCTAAATATATTTTGTCAGACAGTGAACCGTTCACGCAGATGAAACAAGTTATCAAAGTCCTGGAGAAATACAGCCATTCAGAAGAGCAGATCATAAATCTGTTTAATGGTAACGATGATAATCGCAGTTTTAATGTTCTGGCAGTCATCTTATACCTTTTGAATGATTATTTTGAGAATGGTGTTTATAATAATACAGAAGAAGACCTGGAGATGAACGGAGAAGGGGTTATCATGTGGAACCGGGTAATAGAAGATGGCTTTGCAATAATAGAAGATGGCTGTCCTTATTATACAGACATGATCACTCGTCGCACAATAGAAAATGAAAGGGATTATTTCAAACTGCTACATGAATATATTCTTACAGATTGTTCCATGCAGTTACATGAAGCTGGACTGGAAGATTTATTAGAAATGGAAACCGTCACCTTGTCGGAGGCAGTATTGGAGGATTTTGGTGAACGGAAATATATTCTTGATAGAATCATGCAGGAACTTAATGTACAATACAGTACACATCGGCAGATTTTGTTGAAAACAATTTATACATACATTTCTCAGAACAAGAAAATACTTGAAGAAGATCAGGGGATCAGTATGTTCGGAACCATGGCTTTCCATGCCGTATGGGAGAAAGCCTGTGCGGATGTATTCGGAAATAAACTGCATATGAACATTGGGCAGATTCAAATGAGTGTTCCATTGGCAGATGGTTATGATAGAAAAAAGAAGCTGATTGACCTTATTGACAAACCAAAATGGCATGGAATTGACACAACACAGGAAGCAAGAGAAACACTGGTTCCTGATCTTGTTTCCATCAATAAATATGATGGGCAGGACTGGTTTGTAATCTTTGATGCTAAATATTATTTACTTCAATTAGAAAAGGGGCATAAGCTGCGCGGTAATCCGGGCATAGGGGACATCACTAAGCAGTATCTTTATCAGCTGGCATTTAAAAAATTCATTGCTGACCACCAGATTACAATTGTGAAAAACTGTTTTTTGCTGCCAACAGAGAAAAAAGAAATTGTGAGTAAGGGTATCGTCAAACTGGATATGCTTTCTTCATTAGGGTTGGAAGATATTCAGATCCGGGAAATTCCGGCGGATATGCTGTTTAACCATTATTTGAATCGGAAAAGAATTGATATCAGGGCTTTGCTGCTTTGAGAAAATAGAGGATGAAAGGTAAACCATATGGATTTAACAAAAACAAGTAAATATTTAAGCCTGATCCTGCGCCATAAGCCGGAGGCTGCCGGGATTAAGCTGGACGAACACGGATGGGCGGATGTGGAAGACCTAATTGCCGGGATACAGAGAACCCGGCCTTTCGACTTTCAGACGCTTACGAAGATCGTTGAAACAGACCATAAAAAGCGCTATTCTTTCAATGAAGACCATACGCTGATCAGGGCAAATCAGGGACATTCCATACCGGTGGATGTGGAACTGCCTGTGACTTTACCGCCTGAGATCTTATGGCATGGGACAGGCGAAAAGTCTGTGGCGTCCATTGACGAACAGGGGCTGCTTCCTAAAAGCAGGCTCTATGTACATTTATCCGGCGACCCGGATACCGCCAGGACGGTAGGGAGCAGGCATGGAAAACCTGTGGTGTATAAAGTCCACAGCGGGCAGATGGCAGAGGACGGTTATGTATTCTATCGCTCTGTCAATGGCGTATGGCTGACAAAACAGGTGCCTCCGAAATACCTGGAAAAATAATCCGGGAGAGTTCGCACCTTTTTTTAAATGATTTTTCTTCCTGAAATGGTTATGATAGACATACCGAGTTCCAAATGCACCAGGTTTCCGGGAAACCGGGCCTGGGCGGTGCCGCCGCCTATTAGACGGAAGGTATGCCGGAACCGGCAGGAGATTTTAAGTAGTGATGTAACGAAGGTTCGAATCCTTCACTGTTTAAAGGACAGTTAGCTTAGTGGGTAAAGCAATCATTAAAAACTGCACTGTAAATGCAGCTCCAAGCATCTGGAAGACAGCGTCCGTGGCTTTTCCCGGGAACCTTTTAAGGATATGGGGTGACGTTTGATCCTGCCATTGGCAGATCAAAGCCGCACCGGACTCTTTAGAAGATTCCGACCGGAAAAAGGCAGCAGGCGTTTCGGATACCGAAAGACAAGATGTTCTGGACACCCGAAGCCGTTCGGGGCTAAGGCTCTCCATTGCATTATCTTTCTTAAGAAACCCTCCCCGTTTTTTCGGTGGGAAAGGCCTGCGCACTTCCGTATCAAAACCATTATCAGGAGGTATTTACATATGAAGTACGTTATCAAAGAACAAGAATGCGGTTATTTACTGAAAGACGGAATCCTGGAAAAACTTTTATTTGCCGGAAAATATCATCTGTTTTCCTGGATGGGATATGAACTGAAAATCGTATCTATGACCGGTGAAGTAGATACTCAGGGCATGCCCGCCAAACTTCTGATGGAACGCCCGGAATTTGCTTCGCGTGTCCTGCAGGTACAGATTCCTGATGATTGCATCGGCATCCATACCGTAAACGGCGTGTTCCGTCAGATACTTATGGAAGGTGAACTTTTATATTGGAATGTCTATGAAACTCACGAGATCCGTCTGGTGGATGTGACCGGCACGGAGATGACAGAGGAACAGGTTCCCCGCATGTACCGTCATCTGATTCCGGCCCGGCTGTACAAAAAGATCATTGTAAATGACGGAGAAACCGGACTTTTGTACATAGACAATCAATATACGAAACAGCTCGGCTGCGGGACTTATTATTACTGGGTTTATGCCCATGAGATATCCTGCAAAGTATTTAACTTAAAAGTCCAGCAGCTTGATATATCCGGGCAGGAGATCTTAAGCGCAGATAAAGTAGGTATTCGCCTGAACATCTTGTGCAGTTATCAGATCAGCGATCCGCTGGCGCTGGTGCAGAAGATGGAAGGTTCCGGAAAGCTTGTGTACACAAAAATCCAGCTTCTGGCCAGAGAATATGTAGGGCAGTATCGCCTGGATGAACTGCTGGCGCAAAAAGAAGAGATTGGAAAGTTCCTCTATGAACGTATGACCGCCCTGCAGGATGAATACTGCGTGAAAATCCTGGATATCGGTATTAAGGATATTATTCTGCCGGGAGAGATTCGGGATATCATGAACACCGTCCTGGTAGCCGAAAAGAAAGCCCAGGCAAACGTCATTATGCGAAGAGAAGAAGTAGCTTCCACCAGAAGCCTTTTGAACACCGCGAAGTTGATGGAAGAAAACCAGATCCTCTACCGGTTAAAAGAGATGGAATATCTGGAAAGAATCTGCGACAAAGTAGGCTCCATTTCTTTAAACGGAGCCGGGAATATACTGGAGCAGCTGGCGGGGCTGACGCTGCCTAAAGGAGAAAAAAATTAATAAGGAATTAAATTTATGAAACTATTGCATTTAAGCGATCTTCATATTGGAAAAACAGTCAATGATTTTAATTTGATTGAAGATCAGAAATATATGTTGGAGCAAATCCTGGGACTTATTAAGTCCCGGGATATTGACGTTGTCCTGATCGCCGGGGATATTTATGACAAAACTGTGCCCAGCGAGGAAGCAGTCAGATCGGAAGAGCGTCG
>CAJUMT010000043.1:4162-19182 GCA_910587495.1 uncultured Lachnospiraceae bacterium
GACTGGAGTTCAGACGTGTGCTCTTCCGATCTAGTCAGGCTTTTGGACTATTTTTTATGCTGCCTGTCCGAACTGGATACAGAAACCTTTATCATCAGCGGCAATCACGATTCAGACGAACGGCTGCATTTTGGAAGCGCTTTATTTGAAGCGGGGAAAATACATATTTGCGCAAAATATGACGGTCATCTTTACCAAAAACAATTATCTGATGCATTTGGTTCTGTTCATATCTGGCTTCTGCCCTTTGTAAAAGCATCCCAGGTAAAACATTTTTATCCGAACGAAGAAATCCGTTCTTATGATAACGCGGTCAGAACGGTTCTTGCGCATGCAGAGATAGATCCGTCGGAACGAAATATTCTGGCGGCCCATCAATTTGTCATCGGAAAAGACAAAGACCCAAAGACCGGCGGTTCCGAAAGCGCGGCGGTATTAAGCGTCGGCGCGGTGGAAAAAATAGGGGCGGACTGCTTTGACAGCTTTGATTATGTGGCTCTTGGGCATATTCACTCGCCGCAGCAAATTGGAAAAGAAACTGTGCGGTATTCCGGCTCGCTTCTTAAATATTCTTTAAGCGAAGCAGACAATGAAAAATCGGTTCCGGTTGTCACTTTCGGGAAAAAGAGGGACGTTTCCGTGGAGCTGGTCCCGCTTAAACCGCTTCGGAATATGCGGCGTCTGAAAGGAACATTAAAACAGCTTTTGGACAGGCAGAACATAGAGTCTCCGGAGGATTATATTTATGCAACCCTTACAGATGAAGATCCCGTCAATGATGTGATGAACATCTTCCGCCAGTATTATCCAAACACCATGAAGATCGACTATGACAACGCGCATACCCGCGCAATAGAACAGACGGATCTGCGCGGGGCGGTTCAGGAGCGTTCCTATGCAGAGCTGGTGTCCGATTTTTACCACATTATGTACGGGTGCGAAATAAGTGAAGAAGAGCTTAAGATTATGAAAAAAGCAGCAAAGGAGGCAGGTGTGATCGATGAGACCGATTAAACTCAAGATCAGCGCGTTCGGCCCTTATGCGCACGAAATGCCGACGATTCATTTTGAACAATTTAAAGACAGAGGACTTTTTCTTATTTCCGGAGATACAGGTGCAGGTAAGACGATGATCTTTGACGCCATTTGTTTTGCTTTGTACGGCGAGACAAGCGGCGCGTACCGGGATACGAAAAATCTGCGCAGCGAATACGCAGGGCCATCGGATCAAAGCTATGTGGATTTTTATTTTGAGCATCAGGGAAAGCGGTATCATGTATACAGGGAGCCATCCTATGTCAGGCCTAAAAAAAGGGGCGCGGAAGGCATAAAGACAGAACCAGAAAATGCTGTCTTTTATCAGGAAGGCCAGCCGCCCATGGAAGGTATAAAGCAGGTCAACCAGAGAGTGGAAGAGCTGCTGCGGGTAAACTTTAAGCAGTTTAAGCAGATCGCCATGATCGCCCAGGGTGAATTTTGGAATCTTCTGAACGCATCCACGGACGACCGCACGAAGATCCTGCGGACAATCTTTATGACTTCCGGTTATGAGGATATCAAATACAAGTTAAAAGACAAAAAAGATAAAAGTGATTTGGAGCGAAAAAAGACAGAAGCCAGCATCCTGCAGTATTTCAGGGAAGCAGAAGCGCCGGAAGAAAATATGCTCAAAGAAGAGCTTTTATCCTTGCAGGAAAAGGCGGATCAAAGCAACAGCGCGTGGAACATAGACGAGATGCTGCATATTCTGGAAAGGGTAATAAAAGAGGATCAGACTGCTCTTACGGCGGAACAGGAAAAATTTCAGGATGCAAACAGCGCGCTGGAGAAAAAGAAACAATTCTTAACCAATGCCCGGACGAATAATGCTTTTTTGGAGCGTTTAGAAACATTTGAAAATGAGAAAAAGCGCTTAGATGCACAAAAAGATTACATAGAACAAAAACGGCAATTGGCTGAAAGACAAAAGGCTGCCGTCAGAAATGTAAAGCCTGCCTTTGACGTTTTGCAAAAAGAAGAGCAGGAAGCCTTGAAGACCGCCGAGGAAGTGCAGGCGCAGGAGAAAAAATTATCCGAAGCGACTGCAAAAGGCCTGCGGACAGAGACAGCGTTTCAAAAGGCCTGCGAGGCAAAGCCGGAAGCGGAGCAGCTGAATCACAGAGCTGCAGAGCTGGAAAAGGAGATTCCAAGATATAAAGAACGAGACAGGCTGGTTCGGGAAGCCGCGTCCCTGGAACAAGAGGCAAACGCTCTGGAACAGGAAGAATTGCGCCTGAAAGAAGAAGAACAAACGCTGAAGGCGGCGATCCGGAAGCTTGACGGACAACTAGAAGAATTGAAAAACTGTGAAGCAAAGCTAGTGAAGGCGCAGGAAACGGGAAACCAGTTTTTGACGTCGGGCAGAAAATTAAACGATATCCTGCGCAGGGATATTCCGGCATACGAAAAGGCACTGGAAGACTGCGGCAAAAAACAGAAGCATTTTGTGAAAGAGCAGGCGTTGTATAACGATGCGGAAGCAAGGCGCAGACATTGCGAGACGATCCTGGACAACTGCCGTGCCGGAATCCTGGCGCGGGGACTTAAAGACGGAAGCGCATGCCCGGTCTGCGGCTCCGTTCATCATCCCAGGCTTGCCACGCTGCCGGATGAGACGGTTTCGGAAGAAGAATTTAAAAGATTACAGGAGGAAGAAAACGCCGCAAAAGAGAAAAAAGACGCCGCCCGCATTGAAGCTGAAAAGGCCAATACGTTTGCGGGGTCTTTGAAGGTGCAGTTACGAGAAAAGATACAGGAATGTGTCGAAGACCTGGATCAGGAAAGCCCTTTAGAAGCATGGTTTTCATCTGTTTCACAGAAACTTGGCCATCTCAAACGCCTATATAACGAGAACAAAAAAGAAGCTGCCCGACTGCAGGAAGACTGCGATGCGTATCATCAGGCCGGTCAGTCTGTCAAAAAAGCCAGAGAACAGGAAACGGATCTTGCCCATAGAAGAGAAGTTTACACAGAAAAGAAGCAGATAAACCTTGCTGCTTTTGCGGAAAAGTCTGCTTCTTTGAAAGAATATAAACTGGAGTTCCCCGACGAAGCAGCTGCCAGAAAAGAACAAAAAAAAGCGGCCAAGAGAGCTTCAGATATTCAGACCATGATCGAAGACGCCAGAAAAATAGCCCAGGACGCCGTAATAGAAAAGACCCAGGCGGAGACCCATCTGGCAGCTCTAAAACAAACGCTTACAACCCTGGGAATAAATATCGCCGCATATAGAAAAGAGTTCCAGGAGAAAGCAAAAGAGAATCATTTTGCATCAAAAGAAGAATTTTTATCTTTCCTTACAGAGGAAAAAGAAATCGCAAAGAACGAAAAAGAAATTCAGGCCTATGAGCAGCAGGCCGCTGCCAATGCGCAGCAACTGGCGCAGGCCCGCAAAGACGCCGAAGGCAGGACAAAAGTAGACGAAACTATACTGTCGAAAGAAGTCGCTGCTCAGACGCTTAAGGTGGACGCGCTCAGAGACCAGGCGACACAAACCAATCACAGGCTCTTGCGCAACACAGATATAAAAGAAAAAATAGCCGGGAGAAAAATGCCCCTGGAAAAATATCAGAAGGAATACGATCTTTGCAGCCGCCTTTACAATCTGGTCACAGGAAACCTGTCCGGCAAGGCAAAGATTACCTTTGAGCAGTATATACAGGCTGCTGGCTTCGACCGCATCATCGTCGCCGCCAACAGGCGCCTTCTGCCCATGAGCGACGGACAATATGAGCTTTTCAGAAAAGAAGAATTAAGTGACAAGAAAAGCCAGTCGAGCCTGGATCTTGAAGTACTTGACAATTTCACCGGACGCAGGCGTCCCGTGGGGAATTTATCCGGAGGCGAAAGCTTTAAGGCTTCTTTAAGCCTTGCGCTGGGGCTTTCAGATACCGTATCATCCAGCCTGGGCGGCGTGCAGATGGACGCGCTCTTTGTAGACGAAGGCTTTGGGACACTGGACAGGCGCTCCATCGAAAATGCCATGGATATCCTGATTCACCTGTCGTCCTCTAATAAGCTGGTGGGTATCATAAGTCATCGGGAAGAACTGATGGAAAATATCCCTCAGCAAATCCGGGTGAAAAAGACGAAAAAAGGAAGCGAGATACAGATTGATATGGGGTATTAATGTTTATCCACGTCGCAAAACTATTGGAGGAAAACGAAAATGAGTAAAAACAGAACCTTTTTCTCATGTGTGATTCCTTCCGTACTTGCGTTCGCATTATCCGGGGTATATGCGATTGTAGACGGATTTTTTATCGGAAACAGCATCGGGGATATAGGACTTTCTACGATTAATGTAGCGTATCCTGTTGTTGCGCTTATGCAGGCGATTGGTACAGGAATCGGCATGGGAGGCGCAGTTGTTTATTCAATTACAGGCGCTTCCGGGGATCAGAAAAAGGCAGATTTATATGCAGGAGGGACAGGCACCTTCCTGTTAATTGCAAGCATTGTCATAACCGCATTGTCATATATTTTTCTGGATACAGTCCTTGCGCTGCTGGGCGGGGAAGGAGATATATTTATACTGGGGAAGAAATATCTGCACATCATTATTTTCGGGACTGTATTTCAGATTTTTTCCACGGGCGTTGTTCCTTTGATTCGTAATTGTAACGGATCCGCTTTTGCAATGATATCCATGGTCTCAGGATTTCTGACAAACATCCTGCTTGATTATCTGTTTGTATGGGTATTTCAGTGGGGCGTCACGGGCGCGGCAGCGGCTACCGTGATCGGAGAAGGCGTTACCATGGCTATGGGGACAGTTTATTTGTGTATGAGAAAAATTCCTTTGTTTCGTTTTCATATCCCAGGTGCAAGCAGTTTGTTTTCCCGCATTGTGAAGATTGGGCTGGCGCCTTTTGGCCTGACCATGACGCCGAACATAGCGCTGGTTCTTATGAACCGCAGATTGATTTTATATGGCGGCGAACAGGCGGTCGCCTGCTATGCATGCATTGCGTATGCATTGACAATTGTGTATATGTTTTTACAGGGAGTCGGCGACGGAAGCCAGCCGTTGATGAGTAAATATTACGGCGCAGGGGAAGTAAAAGAATTTTACGGCGTCCGACGAATGGCTTATGGCCTGGCGGAAGTTTTGGCAATTTTCAGCATATGTGTTCTGTTCATGGGACGTTTTCAGATCGGCCTGTTGTTTGGGGCTTCAAAAGCCGTGTTGATCGAAACAGGAAATGTAATTTCCATGTTTTTGGTTGGCGTCGTTTTTCTCGCGTTTACAAGAATCACCACGTCAGGATTTTACGCGTCTGAGAACAACTTATTTTCTTATATTCTAGTCTACGCAGAGCCGGTGCTGTTATTTGTGTTTTTGCTTGTGCTGCCGCCGATTTTCGGGTTACAAGGTGTCTGGTGGAGTACAGGTCTTTCCCAGGTGGTGTGCGGGGGGATTGCGATGGTGTTTGGTTTTTTAGAGAGCCGGAAAAGGATACCAGGGATGTGATATAATGACTGAATATCTAAGGAGTACTACAAAATGAACCTTTCACGAGAGATGAAACTGATGATTGCAAAATCCGGCATTGAAAATAAATGGCTTCCATTTTGGATGCACGCAACGGATACTGCAAATGTGATAAGTGAGCTTATTCATTTGCGTTATTCGTCGCTTTCGGATTTGTGCGGAATGCCTTTTGGTGATTTTAAGAGAACGGCAGTGCTGTTGGCGTATCTTCATGATATAGGAAAAATAACACCGCTGTTCCAGTCGCAGATTTTGAAATCTCTGCCTGAAAGACATTCTTTGTTTGAACATTATGGTATTTGTAATATTGCCGAAAATTTTATTAACAAAGATAAATCTCACCATACAAAATGCGGCGAGGCAATTTTGCTGAAATTGGGTTTTCCCAAAGGATTTTCTTCTGTAGTCGGAGCACATCATGGTATGCCTGCAGAGGATTTACTTCATCATATTGAAAAATATCGTGATCATTTTTTTGGAATACCGGAAGATTATGAACTGTGGAATGGGCTATATGAAGAATGGATGAAATATTCTCTTGAAAAGGCAGGATTTTGTAATGTATCAGAAATTCCTGTACTTTCGCAAAAATCGGAAATTCTGCTGTCAGCGCTTTTGATTATGTCAGACTGGCTGGCAAGTGACCAAACAAATTTTGAGTTATTAGAAGAGGATGTGATTTTATCGGAAGACAAATATCCGAAAGATCGTTGTTATAATGCACTTGAAAAGTTAGAATTTTCTGAATACGGGGAATTGTACCAGGAAGGAATTTCTGATGAAGACTTTAAAGACCGATTTGGTTTTGCCATGAATGCCATTCAAAAAAATGTGATAGATACAGTGGAAAAATGCAGGGAGCCAGGAGTATTCATTTTAGAAGCACCTATGGGAATTGGAAAAACAGAGGCCGCCCTTGCAGCAACTGAAATTCTCTCTGCAAAATGTAATAAAACGGGTTTATTTTTTGGACTTCCTACACAGGCAACTGCTAACGGCATTTTTGAACGAGTTGTACAGTGGGCCGAGTTGCAGTCATATGATTCTGTTCATAATATTAATCTGGTACATGGCAACGCAGAATTTCAGCCGGTTTTTGCGGAGCTAAAAGATGGAACTATGCGGCAGACGGATGTGGATGGCGAAAGTGGGTTGATAGTAAATACGTTTTTTTGCGGCAGCAAGATGTCGCTTTTATCGGATTTTGTAGTAGCAACTGTAGACAGGATGCTAATGTCTGCTTTGAAGAAAAAGCATGTTATGCTTCTGCATCTGGGACTTTCTCAAAAGGTTGTAATTGTAGACGAATGCCACGCATACGACGCGTACATGAATCAATATCTTGACAGGGCTTTAGCATGGCTGCATGAGTATAAAGTTCCTGTGGTGCTGCTTTCAGCAACGCTTCCTTCTGACAGGCGCAAAGGACTGATAGAAGCTTACCTAAATGATAAGAAAAACGCTCTGAGTTTTCTCGAAGTCGAATATCCACGCCTTACTTATACAGATGGCTGTGAGGTATTTACAAAGGCTTTGCCAAGGGAAGACAAGAAAAAAACGGTAAAAATGACTTGCGGAGATGAGGATATAGCTATTGAAAAGATTAAGGATGCGGTGTACGCAGGCGCCTGTGTCGGTATTATCTGTAATACAGTTGTAAGGGCGCAGTATTTTGCTGAAATATTTAACAACATGATTGAAGCAAAAGTAATCTTATATCATGCGCAATACATTATCCCGGATAGAATAGAACGGGAAGAAATGTTGAAAAAAACAATTGGGAAAGACTCGACTGCAAAAATGAGAAACGGAGTAGTTGTGATCGGAACGCAGGTTCTTGAACAGTCTCTGGATATTGATTTTGATATTCTGATTACAGATCTTTGTCCTATGGATCTTCTACTTCAAAGGATTGGACGATTGCAGCGGCATTCACGGACCGACAGGCCTTGCGGATATGAAACTGCGGAATGTATTGTTTTAGGTGCGGATGAGTTTGATAGGTCTTCAGAACAAATTTATACAAAATGGCTGCTTCAGCAGACAAGAAAATTACTTCCCTCTTGTATCACGCTTCCTGATGATATTGACTCGCTTGTATATAAGACTTATCAAATTACGCAGGCTGATGGAGAGGAAGAGAAAGCTGCTCTGAAAGATTATCAAGATTTGCTGGAGGATAAACAGCAAAGAGCGAAAGGCTTTTTAATGGCTTTGCCAAAAGAAAGCAGAAGAGGCAGCGATCTTCATCATTGGCTTCGTAATTCCGCAAACGATGATGAAAACAGCGCTCTAGCAGCAGTACGCGATGGTACATTCTCAATAGAAGTTCTTGTCCTGATACAGTACACAGATGGAATGCTGGGGATTTTGCCATGGCAGACGGATGGCAGAAAATATCGTTGTGATATTTGTCCGCCGGACGACGCGTGCAGACAAATTGCACAACAGAAGCTTCGGCTTCCGGCAAGGTTTTGTTATGATATCAACAGGACGGTAAACGAACTGGAAGAAATGGATCGACATTTGACAGGGTTCCAAAAATCCCGTTGGCTGAAAGGACAGCTTGTAATTTTGCTGAATGAGAATTTTAATGCAGAGCTGTGTGGGGTTAAGATTATATATTCGCAGGATAAAGGATTTACATATATAAAGGAGGGTCAAGAGTGAACGAGAAAGAATTTAATTTGCTTGATGAGCCGTGGATAAGGGTAATTAATGAGAACTGTGACATTCATGAGGTTTCCCTGATTGAGTTGTTCGAACATGCGCATATTTATAAAGACTTGTGTGGTGAATTGCCAACACAGGATTTTGCCATGCTGAGATTACTTCTGGCTGTTCTGCACACAGTATTTTCACGGTATGACGTAAATGGAGATGACTTACCGCTTGAAGATCCAGATGATGCGCTGGATCGTTGGGAAGAATTGTGGAAAAGCAAAAAATTCCCTACAGAAGTGATAACAAGCTATCTTGAATCTCAAAGAGAGAATTTCTATTTATTTCATCCGGAAAAACCGTTTTATCAGGTAGCAGCAATATCAAATTTTGAAAAAATACCTAATGGAAAATATGATGCTCAAAAGCTGAATGGAGAACTATCAAAAAGTGGACATAAAGACAGGTTGTTTGCTTCGGTAAGTGGCATAGAGAAGATGTCACTTTCATATAATCAGGCTGTCCGTTGGCTTTTATATTTAAATGGATTTGACGATAATGCACTTAAAGCAGGTGCTGGACTTGGATGGTTAGGCCAACTTGGACTTATATCATTAAAAGGAAATAATCTTTTTGAAACTCTTATGTTGAATTTCATTCTTTATAATATAAATGAAGAAGATATCTGGAAAAAGGAAAATCCGGTTTGGGAAAGGGAAGATAGAATAACAACGGAAAAAAGGCATATAAAATTTCCTGATAATTATTCGGAACTTTATACGCTGCAGTCGAGAAGAATCCTTTTACAGAGATCTGAAAGTCGTGTAATAGGATATAAAATTCTTGGTGGAGATTATTTTGATAAAGAATCAGCTTGTTATGAACCTATGACAATATGGAAACTTCAATCTAAAAAAAATATATATGTACCTAAAGAACATGATGTTTCAATGCAATTCTGGCGAGAGTTTGCTTCATTTCTTCCAAATAAAAAAATAGAAAATGGAAAAGGATATGCAATTCCTGGTGTTATTTGTTGGTTTGAGATATTGTTTGAATCTGGTTTGGAAATGATTGATAGTGATTATTTTATGAAAGTAAAAATTGCTTCGGTCAAATATTGTGGAAATCAACGAAGCAGTATAGAAAACACCTTTTCTGACTTACTCCAGATGCACGCTTCTCTGATCTCAGATATGCGCTTTGAATGGAGAAATATGATATTGAACAGTATTGGTTTTTGTGATACTATTGCTAAAAAGGTCTGGTCCCTTGCAAAAGATATTAATTTGGCTTCTGGAGGAAGCAACAGCACGAAGGAGAGTAAGGGAACATCCATGCTCTTTGCGGAAAATGTCAAGGCGGATTTTTATAATCGTATTGACGGACCATTCAGAAGATGGCTTTGTATGCTTAACCCAAACATAGATGGTATTACAGAAAAAGAAATAGAATGGCGGAAGGAATGCGTGAAGATAGCGAAACAATTAGGTAATGATATTATACGTCAGGAGAATCCAGCCGCAATTTTTGGAAGAACAAAATCTAATTCTGAAAACAAAAATGGGGATAAAAAGAAAAACGAAACATTTTCCGCTGCAAAAGCTATAAATCGATTTTTTAGCGGACTGAGTGCCGCGGAAAATTTATAATGAGGGAGGTGACTGTAATTGGAGAAGGAAAATGAAATCAGAAAGTATATAAGAAAACAGCTCGCTCTACTTGCGAAGGATGACAATACGCTTGAACAAAACGCTTCGAAAGCGCAGTTGGCGCAGCTTCGCCGGGGTATCGGAAAGAGGCCTGGAGAAATCCCTGAGTTATGGGGCATGTTTTTAAAAAGTATGCCAGAGGAATTAATGGGAAAAAACGGTGAACCGTCTTATACAGAATGGGCCACTTATACAACACTGACATTGTTTGCGCTTCATCAGCAGGGACATTCTGAACCAATGCATGCTGAGGGAGAAGAAAATCGTCTTGGACGTGCAGTGCGAAGGTTGATTCAAAATGAAGAAGACGAAGAAAATGTAAGATTGAAACTCAGTATTGTAGCAAGATCCGATGATATGACAGAGATTTCTTATCATTTAAAAACGATAGTGAAATTACTTAGAATTAATGATATCAGGCTTGATTATGTGGATTTTGCCAGAGATCTATATTGGTTTCAATTTGATAAATATGTGGATAGAGTCCGCCTAAAATGGGGACAGGATTTCTATCGCAGTATTAAACCAGATGATAACGGAAAGGAAGAAAATGATGAAAAATAATTTGTATGTAGATATTCATGTTTTACAAAATGTTCCTCCAAGTTGTATTAACCGTGACGATACGGGGAGTCCCAAGACAGCTAAATATGGTGGTGTGATGAGGGCGAGAGTTTCGTCTCAGGCATGGAAACATGAAATGCGGAAAATGTTCAGAGAAATGCTAAGCGAGGATGAGGTAGGCGTTCGCACGAAAAAAATCACACGAATGATTGCGGATGAGGCAAAAAAGCTTGATAGCAATATAGCGGATGAAAAAGCAATTAAGTTGGCTGAAAAGGCACTTGAAAATGCAGGAATAAAAATAGGTAAAGATGGATTGTCGCCGGTATTGATGTTTTTCAGTATGGCACAAGCTAAAGCTTTGGCACATCTTGTGATAAATGAAAGTAAAGATAAAAAGGAGTATCAAAAAGCCTTGAAGATATCTCCGTCCATTGATATGGCATTATTTGGCAGAATGGTAGCTGCTGATCCAAGTCTGAATTTTGATGCTGCTGCACAGGTTGCGCATGCGATTTCTACTCATGCAGTACATAATGAATATGATTATTTCACGGCGGTTGATGACTTAAATCAAGATGAAGAAGCCGGAGCTGGACATTTGGGGACTATAGAATTTAACTCATCTACTCTTTACAGGTATGCGACTGTCAATGTTATCGAACTCGAAAAAAATCTCGGTATACAGGCAAGTGGCGCTGTGAAGTGTTTTGCAGAAGCCTTTATAAAAGCAATGCCAACAGGAAAGCAAAATACATTCGCGAATAGAACACTTCCTGATTATATATATATTGCTTTAAGAATCGATCAGCCAGTGAATCTTGTAGGAGCGTTTGAAAAACCTGTTTCTGGTACAAATGGTTATCTCAATGAGTCAGAGAGCAGATTCAAGGAATACGCTGCTAATATATATCAGAAATTCGCATGTGCGCCAGAGAAAACCTGGGAATTTGGAGAGAAAAATTTTTTACAGATACTTAAGGAAATAGAATCCGCAGTAAAAGGAAAACTTTCTGAGAGCGGAGGTGAATAATGTGCCGACGTTACTTTTAAGACTGGCAGCCCCTTTGCAGTCATGGGGAAGTTGTTCTAAATTTGAAATCCGTACAACGGAAAAAATGCCAACAAAAAGTGGTGTTGTGGGAATGCTGGCGGCAGCGTTAGGACTGAGAAGGGATGCAGATCTATCAAATTTAAGTTCGCTAAAATTTGGTGTCCGTGCCGACCGTGAAGGCGAAGATGTGACGGATTTTCATATGGCACATTCTGAAAAAAACTCCTATGTAACATATCGTCACTATTTGTCTGACGCCATATTTTTGGTAGGGCTGGAGGGTGAAGAGGAGGTTTTAAATAATTTAGAGATTGCTTTGCAAAATCCTCGTTTTTCGTTGTTTTTAGGGCGAAGATCGTGTCCGCCAACCTTGCCAATTAGTCTTGGAATCCGTAATCTGCGGCTTGCGGATGCGCTTCGTAGAGAACCGCCATTGGATGAAAGACACGAGAACTTATTGCGCATACAAATAGAAACAAGTAATCCTGAAGCAGGGACGATGCAGGATGTGCCAATATCATTCAATCCAAGCAGGCGGATTTATGGTTATCGCAGGCTCAGAGAATTTTTTGTGGAATTTAATCAAAATGAAACTGAACATGACGCAATGTCAGAATTGGGGTGACACTATGTACTTATCACGGATAACATTAAATACTGCGCTTCGGGAAACAATGAAAGCGCTGGTATCGCCGAGCATATTTCATGGTGCGATAGAGCGTTCGTTTGATGGGGCACGAGCGCGTAGACTTTGGAGAATCGATGATTTAAATGGGAAAAAGTATATATTGATATTAAGTAAAGATATACCAAATCTGGAAAACTTCGCAAAGCAATTCGGATATGCTGAAGAATATGAAACAAAAGATTATCTGCCGTTATTAAGCAGAATTTCAATTGGTGAAAAGTGGCAGTTTAGATTGACTGCTAATCCTGTAATTTCCAAATCTCATGGGAAGATCATGGCACATATTACCCCTGAATTTCAAAAAAAATGGCTTTCCAGCCGTGCAAAAAAGCTGGGATTCTCACTAGATGAACCTGAATTTCAGACTGTACAATCAAAGTGGTATGATTTTCGAAAAAGGGATGGCGTGAGTAGTTCGCGGATTCGTTTACTTTCTGTAACATTTGAAGGCATTCTTACTGTAATAGATGAAAAACAATTTAGAGAGACACTTTGTAATGGAATAGGCAGAGAAAAGGCTTATGGGCAGGGATTGCTGACAGTGGTAAGGTGTAAAAATGCAGAATAATGCCGGGATGATAAAACCAGAATTGACAGAGCTGCCCCAGATAAGAGATAGAATGTCTTTTATTTATTTGGAACATTGTGTTATTAATCGTGAAGACAGTGCGGTAAAAGTAACAGACATGGATGGAGAAGTGTTTATTCCCGCTGCCGCAATAACGATATTGCTATTAGGACCAGGCTGCAAAATCACGCACCGAGCAATGGAGTTGATTGGAGACAGCGGCATAGGTATTGTGTGGGTAGGGGAACATGGTGTGCGATATTATGCCCATGGGCGTGCGCTTAATTCACATACAGGACTGTTGCTAAAACAGGCGGAGCTTGTCACTAATACCCGAAAACATTTGAGTGTTGTTCGTAAAATGTATCAAATGCGATTTCCAAATGAGGATGTAAGCGGTCTTACATTGCAGCAACTTAGAGGCAGGGAAGGCAGTCGGGTCAGAACAACATACAGAGAATATTCAAAAAAGTGGAACATCCCGTGGAAAGGCAGAGAATATGATCCTGAAGATTTTATGTCCGGAACTCCTGTGAATCAGGCTCTTTCTGCAGGAAATGTATGCTTGTACGGCTTGGCACATTCTGTCATTTGCGCGTTGGGTTGTTCGGCAGGATTGGGTTTTGTACATATTGGGCATGAATGTTCTTTTGCGTATGATATCGCTGATCTCTATAAAGCAGAAACGACTATTCCGATAGCATTTGAAATGGCTGCAAAAGTTCGAGATGAATTTGAGGATAAAACACCACAGGATTTTTCGGGTATGGTAAGAAGACGTCTGCGGGATGAAATCGTAAAGAGACACCTATTGGAACAAATGGTTCGTGATATAAAATATTTGCTTTCTGACAATGAAAATGAGGAAGGAGAGGAAAAAGCAGTTTATCTTTGGGACAATATTAAAAGCAGGGTTGAAAATGGTAAACAGTATCGTGAACATGGAGTAGGAGACGATGATAGTAATCACTATGAATAATTGCCCGCCCAAATTGCGTGGTGATCTGACAAAATGGCTGCTTGAAATCCACACGGGTGTTTATGTTGGACAGGTAAATGCAAGAATACGGGAAATGCTTTGGAGCAGAGTTTGTCAAAATATAAAAGATGGACAAGCTGTAATGGTTTACAGTTTTGCAAATGAGCAACATCTTGAGTTCCGCACTCACAATGCGGACTGGAAAATCCGCGATTTTGACGGTATTAAATTAATGATGCGCCCCAAATTGCCTGAAAAAACTGATGAAGTACTTCAAAAGGGATTCAGCAATGCATCAAAACGTCTAATTGCGGGTCGGCGAAGAAGAACTAATATAGATCAAGAATGGGTTTTTTTAGATATTGAAACAGATGGTTTAGATTGCGAAAAAAGCAGAATCATTGAAATAGCAGCGATTGTTGCGGATGAAATGAAAATCAAATTATCCTGGAGTACTCTGATAAAACAGGATAAAATATTACCAACAAAGATAACAGAGCTTACGCATATTAATGATGAGATGTTGCATAATGGAACAGAACTTCGTGATGCACTAAAACAGCTTTACGATATAGTGAAAGGAAAGACAGTGGTATGCTTTAACAAGAGTTTTGATATAGTAATTTTAGAAAGAGCATTTAGAAATAATAATTTTGAAATTCCTTTCGGAAAGGTGATCGACGCGTTAACTCTTGCACGAAAAAGAGTTAGGGATATTGATAATTACAGATTGGAATCTTTAGCAGAATATTTTAATATTGTTTGTGAACGGCATCGAGCCCTATCAGATTGTAAAACATTATATAAGGTGTTTTGTAAACTAAATGAAATTTGAGGTGTTTTGTAAAAAAACGCTTATATAAAGGGGCTTTTTTAGTATTTTCCCCGTATACGCGGGGGTGCTCCTTGAGTTAACTTTATCAACAGTAGGTATGAGTTGATTTTCCCCGTATACGCGGGGGTGCTCCTTTGTACAAAAATTTACCTGATTTGATCTCACAATTTTCCCCGTATACGCGGGGGTGCTCCTCTCATGAATACCAGGGTTGCATTCATTGCGGAATTTTCCCCGTATACGCGGGGGTGCTCCTGGGACAGCGTCACTGGAAATTTTTTCGACTAGATTTTCCCCGTATACGCGGGGGTGCTCCCATATATGGAGTCCTGGTAACAAAAAGTTTAGTATTTTCCCCGTATACGCGGGGGTGCTCCTCAAAGTCGCCGGATTCATCACTTGCATTCACAAATTTTCCCCGTATAC
>CAJUMT010000044.1 GCA_910587495.1 uncultured Lachnospiraceae bacterium
ATGAATGGTATAAATGTCCCAGATGCAGCGGTGTGTTTCCTTTCACATTGTGGGGAAAATGCGTACACTGTGGGAAAGGGATTCCCAGAAAGATGACGCAGGAAGATTTTGATGGGCTCAAATTTTGGCGGGCGCCTGTTCTAAGAGCGGTGCATGGTGATCCGCAGGCATATATGACGCGTATTAATACAGAGGAACATACAGCCCAGCTTTCCCATAAGGATCAACGGCAAAAAACATGGTCAACTACGGAAGATTTTGAAATGAGATTTCAAAATGTCCATGTGGACAATGATCGTCCAGTAGATATATTGAGCTGTACTACGACTATGGAAGTAGGTATTGATATTGGTTCGCTGACAGCAGTTGGCTTGAGAAATATTCCCCCTATGAGGGAAAATTACCAGCAGCGCGTCGGGCGTGCCGGTCGGAAAAGTGCAGCAATATCCACAATCGTTACATATACAGACAATAGGCCTCATGACAGCTATTACTTTCATAATCCTGAAAAAATCATTTCCGGTGTTCCCAGAACACCATGGATTGATGTTGAAAATAAAAAATTAGCATATCGACATATGAATGTAATTTGTGCTACAGAATTTTTTGACATGATGGAGGCAGGGGCGGACGAAGTTGGGATTCGTGATTTTTTCCGGAAAGATTTTAAAAATTTTGAAAAGTTTATCGGTGGAAAAAGAGAATCGGATTTTGAGTTGGAAACGCTTATTCCAGAAGGGATAGATTTCGATATAGCGGAATATAAAAAAGAAATTTTGTCTCGGCTGGAGGAATTGAGAAAAAGCACGGAAGAATTTCCGGAGGAATATCAGGATGGTGATAACCATCAGGAAAAGAGTGTGCTGGACACTTTTTTGGAAAGAGGGATTTTTCCAACATATTCTTTTCCTAAAGATGTTGTGAGTTTTTATGTGGAAAATGAAAAGGGATCATCCATTAAAGAAAAGCCGGAACGCGCTTTGGACATAGGGATTAGTGAATACGCACCTGGACGGCTGGTGGTGATTAATAAGGTTACTTATAAATCAGGCGGTATTTACAGCTTTCATTCAAAATTTCGTGCGGATGAGCAGGAACACCCTGCCCGGCCTTTTTTTGAAAGCAAAGAATATTTTAAAGATCTATACTATTGTGGAGACTCTGCCTGCAATTGGATGGGACTAAAGCAAGAAGACCAATGCCCATTTTGTGGAAAATCAACCATTCGGAGTCAAAAGATGCTAAAGCCGTGGGGATTTGCGCCTGTCAATGGAACAAGCGCCAAGGAATCAGGGGCTGAAGCAGAAATGACTTATGCAGAGGAACCTTGTTACTCTATTACACCCAAGGAAAGTGAGATGGAGACGGTAATCGGTTTTAGAAACCTGCGCTATTCAAAGAGATCCGATGATCCGTTGATTATCTTGAATAAGGGGCCGAAATCTACAGGTTTTATGGTTTGTAAAGATTGTGGAGCTGCGGTTCCTGGAGATGATGAAGCGGTTCTTAGGAAGATATATAAACCGTATCGCCATCCGTATACAAATTATAGCTGCCATCATGGGGTAGGAAGAGTTGTAAACACTTATCTGGGTAATCAGTTTAGAACAGATATGGTGGTGTATGAGATTACCCTTGATGCAAAACAAGTAAATGTAAATTCTGGCGGGCTTTGGATACGAAGAGCTGGACAGACTTTAGCGGAGGCTATGACTTTGGCAGGCGGACGCTTGCTGGATATTGAATTTAATGAAATCAAAAGTGGGTATCGGTTGCGATATTCCGGAGATGGTTTTAAAGCATATGTAGATGTCTTTTTGTTTGACAGCCTTTCCAGTGGAGCAGGGTATTGTTCCGCATTGGCGGAAAGAACAGAGGAACTGATGGAGGAAACAAAAAAGATCTTGGTAAGCTGTCATGCCGGATGTGACAGTGCCTGCCATGAATGTCTGATGCATTACTGGAATCAACGGGTTCATGGCTTGTTAGACCGTTTTGCGGCGCTAGAGCTGTTGGAATGGTGCGAAAATTCCAGTCTTCCGTCAGAATTGTCTTATGATAAACAGGAAAAATTGCTGGAACCATTAAATGCTTTGGGAGCGGAATATAAAATAGTTGGGGATGGGATACATCATTTTGTTGCGATGCAAAATAAAAGATGCAAGATTGCAGCATATCCGGCGATGTGGTGTGAAAGCAGTATTTTGCTGCCAGCAGGGACAATTACACTTGCGGATAAACTTTTGAAATATGCTTTACCGAAAGCTGATGAATTAATTCGTAATGGATGGAAAAGATATTTTAATGATTGATTCATGTTTTCAACAAACGGAAGTTATTTCTTTTATGAGTATTAAGAAGGATAATGGATTATTTGTTTTCTTATGTAGGTATTAGAACTTCATATGGAAATATCTTGGTATGGTTTTAGTCTTTATAAGACACTGATATTTTGATGTAGAATAATATGGATGGAGTTGATAGTATAAAATGATCACAGGACAGCAGGATTATTACATTAGTCTGATAGAACGATTGAGAAGGATGTCGGCAGAGACGGAATGGTTGGAATATAAAAGTAATAATACAGATCCTCAGATGATAGGAGAGTATATTTCTGCTATAAATAATTCTGCCGCTCTAGAACGAAGAGAGAAAGGATATCTTTTATGGGGAAGTAATAATACAACACATGAAATTTTAGGAACAGATTTTTGCCCAGGGGTGGCGAAGAAGGGGAATCAGGAATTGGAGAACTGGCTTGTAGGCTTAAGTAATCCCAGATTAAATATTCAGTTTATCGAAGTTAATGTGAGGGATAAAAGGGTAGTTATTTTGGAGATTCCCATGGCTTCGGTTAAACCTACGGCATTTGCGGGAGATGAGTATATTAGGATTGGTTCTTATAAGAAAAAGTTAAAAGATTTTCCTGAAAAGGAACGGGCATTATGGCAGTCATTTGAGACAACACCATATGAGATGCGGACTGCCAAAGAGAACATAACTGAGGAAGAAGTGACACGGCTGCTGGATTGTACTGCTTATTATACATTAATGAAACTTCCATTACCCAGTAATCGAAGCAGTATGATGCATAACATGAAGGATGAGGAATTCATTCGTGAGATGGATAACGGGAATATTATATTACCAATATGGGGGCATTGCTGTTTGCGAAGGATTTGAATAAGTTTTCACATTT
This sequence comes from uncultured Lachnospiraceae bacterium, assembly GCA_910587495.1. GTDB lineage: Bacteria > Bacillota > Clostridia > Lachnospirales > Lachnospiraceae > Hominiventricola. The sequence goes on from CAJUMT010000044.1 coordinate 3,203, forward strand.
AAAAAGAAAAGCTGTTCGAGTGATTCAGTATAAAGGAGCTTGGAAATATGATTATTCATCAGGATCTGGCAATGCGTGGCGCAGGTCCAATGATGGAGATTTTTGATGCCAGGGTAGAGGCATCTAATCCGGGATGCTTGTTGGTGGATGTGAATCGAATTATTGATACGGCTCCGCATTCCAGAAATGAGGCCATGGCGTCATTTTTGAGGATGATTCATATTTGTGAGGAGCGGGGAAGTGGATTTGACCGTATGGAGGAGGCAATGAGTGCCTTGAGGATACCAGCTCCTAAGGTTGAAACGGGAGATGATTTTGCCAGAACCAAATTATATTGGTATGCGAATCTAAATAAATGGACAAAAGGGGATAAAATCCGTACTTGTTATCTGGCGACTTGTTATTATTATGTAAATGAGATTCCGGTGGCAAATGCTGTGTTAAGGGAACGGTTTGGCGTTGATGAGAAAAATATGTCTATTGTGTCAAGAATTATCAAAGACACAATGAACGCTGGATTCATAAAATTAGCTGATGAAAATGCTTCATTGAAAATGAGAAGATATATTCCATATTGGGCGTAGATTTTTATTTGATGTATATTTGATAGATTAAATATAGAAATCGTAAAATGTTGGAATTTATAGTTCTTTCTAGTGATTTTTTTATTTGACGAATATTTGACTTTTATTTTCTTGTATACAATAAGATTACGAAAGATACCAAAGTGCCATTTCGGATGGAGGGCGGTTTTCGTGTTGATGATACGCCCGTTCACAGGGAGCTTAGGGAAGCGTTGGTGAACTGTATTATCAATACAGATTTTTATGGAAAATATGGCATTCTCATAATCAAAGAGGAAAATAAAATTGTATTTGAGAATCCCGGCTATATCAGGCTTGGGAAGGAAGATTTTGATCCGGACAGGACGTCGCTGACTTTAAAATTCATAAAAAAACAAGCGATAAAAAACGAGCGATAAAAGCAAGCGATAGATCGCCTGCGAAAAGAAGCATAATGAGAAGACAAGAAGGGAGGAAATTGCATACAGACAACTTCGATATCAGTATAACACCCCGGCGGAAAACTCCGCCGGGTGTTTATGTAAATACTATCTGTCAAAATGGATACCGCTCCAATAGACGCAGTCTTTTATGATCGTCTCCGGCATCAGTTCCACCCCGTCTAAAGCCCATTGTTTATATTCCTCAAAACCAACCCGGTCGATAATATAGCCGACATGCTCTTTCCTTGCCGGTGCGTTTGGTGAGATATACTTTTCCACAAACTTATAGGTATTCAGAATAATCTTTACGATATTATCCTCATCAGCCCACACAAGGAAGTCCTCTCCAAGGCGGGGATTCTTTTTCCCTGTTCTTCCCATGATAGACAGTTTATAATATTTTTTCTTACTCCTGGTCAAAGCCCGGGTAGGACATTTGGTGACACATACACCACAGCCAATGCATTTCTCTTCATCCCGGACAATCTTATAATTTTCTACCCGAAGCGCGTTCACTGACAGGCTTTTACAGCCTTTTACACATGCCTGGCAATTGACGCACCTGGTGGGATCATACTGGGGCATCGTCATGCCAATAATGCCAAAATCATGCATTCTGGCCTTTGCACAGTCATTGGAACATCCTGTACAGGCAATCTTAAAATGCAGGTCATTGGGAAATACTTCCTTCTCAAGCCGCTTTGCAAGTCTGGCTGTATTATAATTTGCAAAGGGGCAGACATTATTGCCAATACAGGCGCTGATATTTCTTGTACCTGACGCCGGATAACCCGTATCCGGATCTGTCTGGTTAATATCCAGTTTTTCGATAATCGGCTGAAGCTCTTTATTAATTTTGTCCATATCTTCCAGCCGGATTCCTTCAATCTCAAAACCCTGGCGAGTCGTCAGATGTACATAGCCGTTTCCGTAAGTCTGCGCTATTTTCTGTACCATCCCAAGCACTTCTGCATCCAGGTATCCTCCTGGTACACGAATCCTGGAAGCCCCGATCCCGCGTTCTTTCGATACACGAAACGCATTCTTTTTCAATTTCTTTGTATTTACATCCAAGCCCATTCCTGCACCTCCTAATCTATCAATTCTTTTCCGGCCACATAGTTGAACACAGGTCCGTCCAGGCACACATAAGACGAACCGATCTTACAATGCCCGCATTTTCCAAGTCCGCAGCACATCTTTCTCTCATGAGATACCCATATGCTTTCTTCCGGGACTCCCAGTTTTAAAATCTCCATAACTGTAAACTTAATCATTACCGGAGGGCCTACACATATAAACACGGCCTTTTCCATATCCCGAAATGTCAGATCCGGTATATATTTGGTCACCATTCCCACCGGCCCAACATACCCTTCCGGCGCATGATCTACCGTCTTTATCACCTGTATCTTTGTCTCCCAGAACTTAAAATCCTCTTTAAAAAGCACATCTTCGGGAGATTTAAATCCCGCGATCAATGTGGCGCTCTGCACTTCGTCTGTATGCTTTGCAAAATAATCCACCACGCCTTTTACCGGAGACAAGCCTGTACCACCGGCTACCACCACCAGTTCTTTTCCTCTGAAATGATTAAGATCAAACCCGTTCCCGTAAGGCCCGCGCAGAAACAGCTGATCACCCACATAATTTTCAAAGATCTCGTTAGTCACTTTTCCTACCCTGCGGATGGTCAAATCCACAGTTCCGTCTCCAATCCCGCTGACAGAAATAGGCGCCTCTCCAAATTTTGGAATTGACACTTCAAAAAATTGTCCGGGTTTTACATCTCCTGTAAACTCCATTCTGAACGTGTACTCCAGCGCCGTATGCCGGATAACCTCTTTAATCGTCGATAACCGGGGAATATATTCATTTTTCATGTTCTGCTTCCTCCTTTGCCAGACGGTTCACACAGTTTGCATAAGATATATATTCTGGGCAGACATCATCACACCTTCCGCAGCCTACGCACATGGGATATCCGAACCTTTTTTCAAAATCATAGATTTTATGCATGACCTTAAAACGCATTCTGTCTGCCTGATTTGTCCGAAAACTATGGCCGCCCGCCATATCCGTATATCCGTCCACCTGGCAAGACGCCCATACGCGCCGCCTTTCTCCTACCTTCTCATTATCTTTATAAAAAATATCCTGCATGGTAAAACAAGTACAGGTAGGACAGACAAAGTTACAGCGTCCGCAGCCGATACACCTGCCTCCGTATTCTTTCCAGATCTCATTTGCAAAACTTTTATTGGACAGATTTTGGGGAAGTGTAACTTTTTCTTCGTTTTCCGTTACATAATCCGGCGTTACCTCACAGAGCACGCCTCCTTCTATAAAGCTTTCAAGTTCGCCGCATTTGATGTCCGCCCAGACTTTATCACCGTCTACTTTCAGGTAAGCATCATATGTATCTGCACGATTGCTCCCCATACTGACGCAAAAACCGGATTTGCAGGTGACCGCGCATCCCATCAAAATAAATTTTGTACGAGCCCTCAGTCTCGCATAATAAAAATCCTCGAACCCATTTTTAAGATAGATCTCGTCCAGACGTTTCACTGCGCAAAGATCGCAGGCGCGCAGAAAAATCAACCGGTCCTTATCAGGTTCTTTGGGTACTTTTGTCTCATCCTCTGTAAAATAAAACAGCGTTTCATTGATGGGCAGGAGCGCCTCTTTAAAAGAATAATCCGACTTTTCGTCCCAGATAATCTCGTCCAGAGAACCAACGGTTCCATAGCGAATAATATCCGTGTCGGAGAAGCACCCTTCTCCTTCCATCAGTTTCGGTGCAAATATATCGTACTGCGCCATCCACTGATGAAACATCTTTTCTGCCTCTTGCCTGGTCAATTGATATCCCATAACGGCTCCTTTCTTAGATCCTTTTATTTAGCTAGGCATATTTTATCAAGAACGGCAAAAAAATTCCGTGACGTTCATCACGGAATCTTACTTTTTTCTGCTTTATTCAATCTTTCCAGTCTTAAAAAATACCGCCATACGATCAGAATCCAGGATCGTAATCCGCTTCTTCTCCATCTTTATAAGGCCATAACCCGACAGCAGGTTACAAAGGCGGGAAGTTGTCTCCCTGGGCGCTCCCAAAATATCCGCAAGGAAAGTTACCGGCATATTAATGTCTATCTCTATCCCTTCAGGCGTGCGCTTTCCAAAATCCCTGGAAAGCTTCCAAAGCTTTGCTGCCAGTTTCTTCTCCAGTCCGATGCTTCCCATAGTATTTTTAAGTTGATGACACAGTCTCCAAGCTTTCCACTCCTGTATCGTAAGTACCGCTTTGACCAAAGTAAAGTCCTGTTCCATCCCATACAGAAATCGGGACACAGGGATCACAAAGATCCGGCTTGTTTCAATAGTCTCACAATAACAGGAGGTAAGCTGAAAATTCTGTACATGCTCATTTAGAAGAACACCGCTCCCAAAGATAAAGATGATCTTACGCCGCCCCGCACAGGTCAGATTATAGACCATAGATTTTCCTGTCAGCTGAATACAAACCGATCGGATGGGTTCTTTGGCACGCATGAGCAGACTTCCTTTTTTAAACTCTTCTACTCTGCCCGCATGCCACAGCCAGTCGAGGGTGCTATGGGACACATCCTTAAACATTTTGAACTTTTTCAGCGGATTCTTTCCCTGCATGACGCACCTGCCTTTATCTTTTTATCATGATAACACAGATCCGTCCAAAACACACTATCTTCTTTATCCTTCCACAATCCGAATCACAGTCCCGACCCCGATTTCGGGCATCGGTTTATTTTCCACATAAATTGTACCTGGAAGATCCACCGTATCCTGTCCGCTGAAATTAATCGTACAGTGCCCAAGTCCTGCCAGCGTAACCGGAGCTTCCGGTCCCACAGCTGTAATCTGATAGGAACTGCCGCCTACTTCCAGCGTCTGACCCGCGAGGATGGTGCCATTGATGGGGTTTACATCCACAGAATAACAATAATCCCTTAACTCTTCCGGCGCGTTGTCTCCGAAGATAATAAACATGTGCTCATCTTGAAACTCATGCACGCAGCTTCCCAGCGCTTTGACTCTATTTTCGTAGATAACTTTCATAATGTTCAGCCTCCTAGTATTTTTTTATCATGACAATTTTATGCGTACAGACCAAAACTTGCCGCATATGCCAGAACTACACGCAGCCAGCCCGTAAGGAAACGGGAATACATAACGGACACCACGCCGACTTCTATTGTCTCTGTCTCCGCTTCCGCCAGACCAAGGCCTACGGGAATAAAATCACACGCACCCTGACAGTTGATGGCAAACAACGCCGGAAGCGCCAGCTGCGGCGCAATGTTTCCTTTTCCGATCTCCGCACCCACCAGTGTCCCAATGATCTGCGCGATGACCGCACCGGGGCCAAGCAGCGCCGACAAACCAGGGATAGAACAGATCAAGCCAAGGGCTACAAGGCCGAATATATTGCCTGCCAGAGGCGTAAGGACAGAAGCAAACGCGTCTCCGAATCCGGAACCGTTGATAATACCAATGAGCATGGATACAAATGCCATGAACGGAAGCAAGGTGGTAATGCAGGTCTGAATCGCGTCCCTTGCTGCCTGGTAGAAGGTGTTGACCACCTTTCCGGCGCCCAGTCCGATTTTTGTAATCAAAGATTTATTTTCCTGTTTCGCCAATGTTTCAGACACTTTCATATCTGCGGAGAATTTTGCTCCGTTTTCCGCCTCAGGCTCTTTCTCTGCCTTGGTCGAATCTGCTTTTACTGCTGCCGGCGCAGGCGCGCCGTCTGCTGCGGATACCTGTTTGGGTGTTACAGCGGAGACATAGATATTCTCCGTAATATACTGCGCCATGGGTCCTGACTTTCCTACAGGCATTACGTTAATAGTCGGAATGCCTTTTTTAGGATAAATACCGCAGCGCAGCGTGCCGCCGCAGTCAATGATAACCAGCGCCAGTTCTTCCTCCGGACAGTTGGTCTTAAATCCATTGACAGGAATCAGCCCCGTCAGTTCTACTATTTTCTGCAGACATTCCGGCTCTGCGCCTCCGCCTGTAATATACATTACTTTATTGCGCTGCTCGGTCGGTGTGATGATAAGCGGACCTCCGAAACCTCCGGGACCTTTTTCAACACGGATTGAACGATATTCTGCCATATTTATTTACCTCCTGTAATCTTAAATTCACGACTCAGTCTCACACCCTGCTGCTTTTCTACCAGTTTGGTTGTAAACTCGGTAGCCCATCCAGAAATGAAATTTGCAATCAAACCCACCAGCAGGTAACGGACTGCCAAAGGAGTCGTATCCAGCCCTAAAGCGGTAATACCATTCGCAATGCCCAGCCAGATAAACAGCTCCGAGGCATTGATATGAGGAAAAATACCGTTGTTCGTGTGACAGTGATAGGTTACGGACGCATAAAAACTTGGTTTATAATACTCCGGCATAAACTTGCCCATGGAAAGAGCCATCGGATTTCCCAGCATAAATGCACTGACAAAAGGAAGTACCATATAGCGAAGAATCGGATTCCCCGTACAAATGCGTGCCAGTCTGGCCACCGCCTCTTCTCCTGCAAGCGCGATAATCGCGTTCATAAGTACCAGAAGCATCAAAATCGTAGGTATGATGCCGCTGACCCAGCTTAAGAACTGTTCGCCTCCAAGGGTAAACAGATTCATAAAGTTGGAAGCTAAATTAACGATAAAATTCATAAATGTGATCCACCTTTCTTAATCTGTCGGCGGTGTTTTTTTATCCCGCCGTCCTGCCGACGCCGGCAATCGCGCGCCCCACCCGCTTAAAAGGTGACGGCGGTTCCGGAATTGCCTCGCCGGACATAAATTTATTATATGTATTGCGTGCATCCAGAATGGCTTTACGCAGATTTTTCCCGTATCTGGGCAGGTCTTCTTCGGTTAATCCTCCCACATACTTGCCTTCAAAGCCAGAAAGCGGTCGCACTCTTGCAAAGCAGGTCACGCCCATAAGCATCTTCCCCTCAAGGATCACGCCGTCGTCCCCGATTAAAAACATCACGATCGCGCCTGCATGAAATCCTCCCGACTGCCTGCCGCAGGCCACCTTGCCCTTTCTGCGAAGCAAAATAAACTCTTTGGAAAAATGACGCATTTGCAAGGCGCTTAAAAACGCCTGCAGCACAAACATCGCCATTATGATCAGTCCTAACTTTAACATTATAAGTTTCCTCCGTTCTTCATGCAGGTTCTTATGACTGCCTGTACAAAACGCGCAGAAGCTCCTGAAAACATTTGGCTTTTGCGATCCTGTCAAGCAACGTCATATCTTGTGTAATGCTAATAATCTCATCATAGATTCTTATGAGCAGGCCGTCATCCTCCGATATCTGCTCCGGAAGGCCAATCAGAAATATGACCCGTATCTCATGGCCGTGATGCCTGATCGGTATGGGGAACACGCCGACTGCCAGCACCAATTTTTCTTTGGCATACTGTACACTGTGAGGAATAGCAACCGCGTGGTCGAAAACCATAGTGCCTTTCTGCTCCCTGACATATAATCGCTCCAGAAATCCCTGGTCCACCTGGCCGTCTTCTACCAGCGCCTCTGCCATGCATGATACCGCCTTCTCATAAGACTGATTTTCATCAAATATAAAGAACCGGCTCTCATCCAAAAGTCCTACCATGACAAACCAATTGTTATCCATGATCGGAATATCTACCTGATTCCAGTATTTTGTCTTTTCAATCTTATGCCGCAATTCCTGCTCATTAAATACCTCATGGATCCGAATAACCGGCCGACCGCAAGGACAGGGAAGTTCCACCGTCGTAAAGATGATATCATAAGGTTCTAAAAGTTCCGGCGTTACTTTTTCATCCGAAAAAAGCTTAAGTTCCACAGAACTGTCCAACACTTTTTTAAGCTGCGCCGCCACCAGTCTGGCTGTGACCCTTCCTGTACCGCAAACTACCGCCACTTGAAACGGTCGATTCTTTTTAAGCCCGCTTTCTTCCAGAAACACGCCAAAATAGGAAGCCAGATAACCGCGTTCCTCCTCGCTGACCGCAAGTCCATATGTATTCTCTACGACCTTGGCCGCCACGCCTGCAATCTGCCAAGCAAGAGGATATTTTTCGCGCAGATCTTCTAACATAGGATTTTTCAGGTTTACATGGAAGCGCAGACGGTTGATCATAAACATCAGATGATACAAAAACTCTTCGATAAATTCCGGGCTTTCGATCTGAATGTCCATCTCCTGACGGATCTGTTCAAATACTTTGTCAAGAAGCGGCCGCATATTTTCATCCAGCTTAATGGCCTGCATATTCTGTACATCCGCCGGCGTGCGCATCCCGATGATGGGAAGCAGCACAAACAACTTCTCTTCCACCGGAAACTTCATACGAAGTTCTCCTGCAATCCGCTCAATTAACTGATCAATCACCTCAAATTCCGGCCTGGCCGTCAGATTGTAAAACCTGGCGGACAATTCGTCCAGAGAATGACCTGTCAAAAAACGGTCCAGCATAACAGTTAAAAATTTCAGAAACGTATCCTGCACGCTTTTTTCATAGGACCGCTCAGACAAAGCCTTTAGGACCATCTCCACGATTTCAAGATCCAGCGGATATTTTTCATAAAGCTGTCTGTACCCATTATCTAAAACATAATGCCGAATACTGCTCTCCTGTCCTGTAAGCGCAAGTCCTTTACTTGTCTTTCCCTCTATCTCCAGTCCATAGGGTGCAAGTTCCGCTCTGAGTTTTTTCAGATCTTTTACAAGCGTCGTGCGCCCTATGTTCATCTCATAGGCCAGTTCGTCGGTTAGCAGCGTCTCTTTTGCTCGCATGAGTCTGCCAAAAACATAATCCATACGGTTGCGGGGCGAATTAAGAAATTCATCCGTCTCTGTCAGTCTGGCGTTCACCATGCGAAAGCGTTCCTGATCATAGATATAAAGCCTGTATTTGCCCTGCGCGCCCTCAATGGCTGCGCAGCCTTCCAGTTCTCTGTTGATTTGATGAATGTCATTGCGCACTGTTCGTTCGCTGACATCCAGTCGGGAGGACAAAACGCTGAGTACAACTTCCGGCATCCTGACAAAATATTGCAGAATATCTGCCATACGATTATCGCCAAATGTACTTTTCATAGCGTCCTCCTTCTAACTAAAACCTTTGCTTTTTCTGACGTACCTTTTAAGACATGGTTATCCGCGGGATTTTCCGCCGGAAATATTGATCGTCGTACCAGCGATATAACTTGCTCTATCAGAAACCAGAAATGCCACCAAGTCTCCCACTTCATCCAGTTTACCGTCGCGGCCCATGGGGATTACCTTACTGTAATCTGTGGAAAGTTCCTCCGGCTTGCAGCCCCGGGTATAAGCCAGCGCGTCATTATATGCTTCGGAACGAAGCCCTGTCGCTTCCATGATTCCCGGCGCGCACGCCAGCACGCGGATATTGTATTTGCCCAGCTCTTTTGCCCAGGAACGGGTAAAACTGTCCACCGCACCTTTGGTCGCAGAGTATGCCGACTGGCCTTGAGAACCCTCCTTCCCGGACTCTGAGGACATATTAACGATAACGCCGCCGCCTTGTTTGAGCATTTGTTTCGCGCATGCCTGCGCACAAAGAAATACGCCTTTGACATTTACATCAAACATTTTTGTAAAAGAAGCGTCGTTTAATTCGTACTCAGGTCTTTCTCCTGCCACATCCACCAAAAGCCTTGGAAGATTGATACCTGCATTATTCACCAACGCGTCAATCCTGCCATATTTTGCGACGACTGCGTCTGCCATAGCCCGCACACTGTTATGATCCGTCACATTACACTGCACACAGTAGGCGCCGTCCAGCATATCTCCGGTCTTTACGTTCATGTCCACAACCACTGCTTTTGCGCCTGCAGCCATCAATGTGTCCGCCACATGTTTGCCGATGCCTGACGCGCCTCCCGTCACGACAACCACATGATCTTCCAAACCTAACCATCCTTGTTTCATTTTCAACTTCCTCCTATTATAGTTCCGCTCCAGCCTTGCCAATACCCGGCACTAGATTGATTTCATGCCGCTTTGCGTCCTGAAATCAATCTGGGTATTGTCCAGGCCTTCGCTGGTTTTATTGAGCTTTCCTTAAGCTCTGCTTCATGGCTTTATTATAGGGAGGAAGTGTTGTTTTTTTAATACCGCTTTTTTCAGACATGCGGAAACTGATTAGATCACCTTTTTTCCGACGGCTGGAAAATACGGGCAATATCGCTTTTAATCAGCAATTTATCCTCTAAAGCTCTGGACAAGTCTTTTCTCTTAGTATACTATATTAGTGAAATGAAAAGATACATTTTTGATGCATAATCTTAATAAAATTTAAGAAGCCTAATAAAGGTTTTTGATATATAATCATATTAAAAAAATAATAAAGCAAGGTGGAACATGGACGGAAGAGGAAACAGACGAAACGCAATAAACAGACGAAAGTTTAAAAGATATATTCGCCGCAGAATGCGAAGATGGAGCGAGCGGGGATTGATGGCCGTATCGGTCGTCCTGGCTTTGATTACAGTCATAAGCGGCGGCGCCTTTTTACTTGACAGCAGAGCTAAGGCGCAGGAACCGGAATTTCAAGGAGCCAAAGTCATCCAGGCTTTCACTACAGAATCTGCCAAAGAAAAACCGGCAGAACAAAACTCCCCTTTGGTAGTTTTGGATGCCGGACACGGCGGTAATGACCAGGGAACCTGCGCCGGAGATATACTCGAAAAAGACATTAATCTTTCCATTGTAAAAAAACTGGCTAAAAAACTGGAAGCAGAAGGCGCTACTGTCCTTCTTACAAGAGACGATGATTTCAAAGTAGGATTGGAAGGCCGTGCCAATATTGCCAATGACGCGGGCGCTGATTTTTTCATCAGTATTCACTGTAATTATTGTGAAGAAGACGCAGGCGTGCGGGGCATTGAAAGTTACCATCGGGAATCCAGTGAAGAAAGCAAAGCACTGGCAGAGAGTCTTTCAGCCAGCCTCGACGATATTGAAGAAACCATGAACAGAGGCACCCGAACCGGAGATTATAAAGTACTGTGTCATGCACAAATGCCGGCAGCCCTGGTAGAGATCGGATTTCTCTCCAACTGGGACGAAAGCCATTTGCTGATTGACGACGAGTACCAGAATAAACTGGCAAAAAAACTGGCAGAAGGAATTCTGTCACAATATCAACCAGAGGAGGATTTGCAATGAATCGAAGAAAATTAAACCAATTCTTATGTGTGCTTTTATCTGTTGTACTGCTCTCAACAGGCATAGACTTTCCTGTATTGGCTGCCGCGGAAGAAACACCTGTATCCGCATCTTTGGCAGAAGAAAGCATGCCGGAAGCGCAGGCTGACCCGGAGACCACGCAAGATCTTACAGGCAGCGAGGCTGTACAGACAGAGAACGTTTCCAGCGATTATCAGTTTTTTGTAAACCCGATTTATGAAGACATCCTTGATCCGTCACAACAGGCAGCCGAACTGGAAGCGCTGCAAGACCGCGGTCAGGTTCAGGCAAAAGGAACTACCCGTGCCGCTGCTGTTTATCAAACTATGGAAACGGCCGCAAACTATATACGGGGAGAGATGGTAAAGCGTTCCACCTCTTTTAGCTTTTCTGTAGCCAGGCCTGTATATGAAGCCAGCCAGGATTTTACAAAAGAGGTCTTTGATGCTGCCATGGCTTACAGCCGAAGCTGTACAGGGCAGGAAGGAGACGCGCTCTTATATGGTTTCTTGTCTTCTCAAGTAAAAACCACAATTACCAGCGGACTTATTACATTTGACTACACTGTCCTCTATCATTCAGACGCCGCACAGGAAGCGGCGCTGACTGCAGAAGTCGATAAAGTCCTGTCAGAACTGGCTCTGGACGGGAAAAGCAACTACGAAAAAGTGCGCTTGATCCATGACTACATTTGCAACCATGTAGACTATGACGACACTTACGGCAACTATTCCGCTTACAGCGCCCTCTGTGAAGGTTCTGCAGTGTGTCAGGGATATGCAGTGCTTTTCTACCGTATGTGTAAGGACGCAGGTCTGTCTGTACGCGTTCTGTCAGGAACCGGCAACCAGGAACCGCATGCCTGGAACATCGTGCAGGTTGGCTCTAAGTATTACAATATTGACTGCACCTGGGACGATCAGGAAACACGCATCATCTATGATTATTTCCTCAAAAACGATGCGGACTTCGGGAACCATACCAGAGATCCATTATATACTTCTACAGAATTTCTCTCTGCATACCCTGTATCATCGACTTCCTACATAGAAGGCCAGGAAGACGACTCTTACGGACTGGGCATTGACAATCTGGAATATGATTTTTTAAGCATTGAAGACAAAGAGGTTTTCTCCGCAGCTCAGGGAAAACCCAAAGTACTTATCTTCTTTAAAACAAGCTGCGGCTACAGCCAGGCCTCCATACGTTCGATTGCACAACAAGGAATCCCGGATGTGGATATTCTGGCCATAGAGACGACAGGCCAGTCTAAAGCAGATGTTACTTCTTTTAAAAATACTTATGGCAGCGATGCTATAGTATTTGCATATGATACAAACGGCTTGGTAGGCAATCGAGCCATGTGGGCTTACTATAATACGGCAGGCAATAATTCGAGCACAAATGCCTCCCTTCCTATCATTTGTTACATAGATGCCAACAATAAATTCCAGTACCTGACCACAAGCGGTACCACCGCCAGCGCAGTAACCGACAATCTCAAACGCTATTGTAATTATGGAGCCACCGGAGAAACTTACACCATCACCTATATGCTGGATGGAGGTGTCAACGACAGTGCAAATCCTGCCACTTACACAAAGGAATCTCCTGTCATTACGTTGAAAGACCCGACAAAAACCGGATATACTTTCGCAGGCTGGTACAGCGATCAGGCATTTTCCCATAAAGTCACGCAGGTCGGCGGCGGAACTATAGGAAATCTGACGCTCTATGCCAAATGGGAACAGTCCACTGCCGGACTGAATATTAACAACCCAGAAGTGTCTTTTACTACCATTGATGACCAGACGGTCACTTCCAAAGCAGACCAAAAGCCAAAACTGCTGGTCTTCTTCAGAACCACCTGCAGTAACAGCAGAAGAACTATTAAAGCTATCGCGGACAAAGGATTCTCAGATGTAGATATCTATGCTCTTGAGGTTGACGGAAATGCAAAGGAAAATGTATCTGATTTTAAAGATACCTACGGAAGCGCGCAGATTACCTTTGCTTACGACACTTCCGCTGCATATAATCAAATTTTATTTCAATACCTTCAGTCAGCCGGCATGTATACTTCAGGAAGCATAAGCATTACGCTTCCGGTCATCTGTTATATTGACGCCAACAACAAATTGCAGTATATCTCTCAGGGATATCAAAGCGCGGACGACATAAGCGCCCGCTTGGAACAGTACTGCCAGCAAAAAACGCCGGGAGAAACCACTGCTTTTACAGTAGAATTTGACCTGCAGGGCCACGGCACACTGTCAGCGGAATACACGAATGGTGTGTCTGTAAATAAAGACTCTCTCATTCAGGAACCCACGGCTCCTAAAGCCGACGGATATACTTTTACCGGATGGTATAAAGAAAAAGAATGCAAAAATAAGTGGGATTTTGCTAAAGATACTGTCCAGGCGGACATCACCCTCTACGCAGGCTGGCAGGCGGTGGAAGACGAAGCCTCTGTATGTACTGTAACTTTTAACCTGCAGGGCCGCGGCACACTACCAACTGAATATAAAGACGGCTTATCTGTTAAAAAAGGCTCTCTCATTCAGGAACCCACGGCTCCTAAAGCCGACGGATATATCTTTACCGGGTGGTACAAAGAAAAAGAATGCAAGAATAAATGGGATTTCTCCAAAGACACGGTGGATGAGGATATAACCCTTTACGCTGAATGGGACATTGACGATACCTATGACGGAATACTTGAAGACGATATGTCTGCACCGGAGAAAAAACCGTCCGGCGTCTGGGTGACAGGTATAAAAGACGCCACATATACAGGCCAGCCAATTACACAGCAGGTCAGGGTCTATGATGGCGACCGCAGGCTGGAAGAGGGGCTTGAATATATCGTAAGCTATAAGAACAATAAAAATGCCACAGGTACAAAAAAACCGGCCATAATCGTCTCGGGAAAAGGGAATTATAAAGACTTCAAAAAAGAATATGATTTTTCCATAAAGCCGGTAGACATCGGCAGCACGGCAGGTGTCTTGGCAGAGGATGTGGTAACGGTTTATAAACAGGGGAAAAAACAGGATAAACTTGTCCCGACCGTCACATACAACGGCAAAAAGCTGAAGAACAACAAAGATTTTGCAGTGTCCTGTAATGGCTCAGGAGATTACACGACGATTGGTACTTATCCGATAACCATAAAAGGTACGGGCAATTTTACCGGAACTATAAAGGTTAACCTGGAGATCATAGACGGCACGCCGATGTCCAAAGTAAAGGTAAGTAAGATTTCCGCACAGAAATATAATGACGGCAAACAGGTCAAACCCATACCAAATAAGGATTTTAAGGTTAAAGTGGGTAAAAAGATTCTGAAACCAGAAACAGACTATACCGTCACTTATGAAAACAATACGGAAATCGGGACTGCAACGGCTGTTATCACAGGAGATAAAAACAGCGGCTATGTAGGAACAAAAAGAGTCACGTTTAAAATCACAGGCACCGCCCTTAGTAAAACCAAAGTGACAGGTATATCCTCCCTCACTTACAGCGGCAAGTCGCAAGAGCAGACTAATATGAAGCTAACCCTGAAAAACACTGGCGGTACACTGAACGAAAAAGAAGACTATACGGTAAAATATACCAAAAATAAAAACGCGGGAAAAGCAACAATTACGATCACAGGCATCGGAGCGTATTCTGGCGTCATCAAAAAGACATTTAAAATCCGGGCATATAAATTGGAAGAAGGAGATAAACTAATCAATGGCCTGGAAACAGACATGAAAGAAAAACTGGTATCCGGCAGAGCCAAACCAAAACCACAGCTGACTTTTGGAGACAAAAGACTTATAGAAGGCAGAGACTACACAATTTCTTACAAAAATAATAATAAAGTAAAATCTGCTACGGACCCGAAGCCTCCGACCATTGTTATAAAAGGAAAAGGCAATTTCAAAGGCACTATAACCAAAACATTTACTATTACAGAATAAATATTCAAAAAGGAGATTTTGAGCATAAAAGCAGGAGGTTTTCCCATGAGTACTATAGACGCAACCGTTTCCATGCTGGAAGCAATGCCAGAGGATGCAAAAATTAAGGTTATGGAGTTCACACAGCAATTGTTCACTTCCAGAAAACCTGCAAATCCATTCGTCCCGGTCAGCCAGGAACAGCTCCTTTGCGACCTTGCCGAATCACGTCAACAGATTTCCGATGGAAAAGGGCTTGATATGGAAGATGCACTGAAAAGGATGGGAAAACAGCATGGATTCATTTAACGTGATTATTTCACCTAAAGCATTGTACCAGCTGAACAACTATATTGATTACCTGCAGTACACTTTGCTGAATGATCAGGCCGCCTATAACGTATGGCAGGATGCACTGGAAACACGCGATCAACTCTCAAGAGTCGCCAACAGCCTGCAATATTGTACCCATCCCCAGCTGAAGAAAAATGGATACCGTGCTATTAGTTTCATGCGGCATCCTACCTCATGCTTTATCGTATAGACGGCAAAACTGCTTATGTGGAGGCCATATATCATCAGCTCCAGGATTATGAAAATACTTTTGCAAATGAATTGAAGCACTAAAAGCCAAGCAACAAGGGGCTGTCGGGAAATGACACTTTTTAGACCTGATTCCCCCAAAAGAGAA
>CAJUMT010000045.1:0-5715 GCA_910587495.1 uncultured Lachnospiraceae bacterium
TACCGCCCGTTTCCATATGGTAAAAGACCTTGAAAGCGCCCGCCGCTTTATTAAGGAAGTGGGGTATCCTGTCATCGTGAAACCGGACAGCGGCGTAGGCGCATCCGACACCTGGAAGATCAAAAACGAAAAAGATTTAAAAAGCTTTTTCTGCAATTTACCTTCCGTACCCTATATCATGGAAGAATTTGTTCCCGGAGAGATCTGCTCCTATGATGCAATTGTAAACAGTAAAGGCTCCGTTTTATTTGAAACCGGAAATATCTCTCCTATTTCCATTATGGACTGTGTCAACAACCACGAGTCTATTCATTTTTATATTGTTGATAAATTGGCAGAGGATCTAAAAGAATGCGGTCGGGCATGTCTGAAATCATTCCGTGTGCGCAGTCGCTTTGTCCATCTTGAATTTTTCCGTCTGACCGAAGATCACGCCTATCTGGGAAAAAAGGGACAAATCGTAGGGCTGGAAGTCAATATGCGCCCCTCCGGCGGCCCTACGCCGGACATGATCAACTATGCTTACAGTGCGAACTGTTACCAATATTATGCAGATATGATCGTCTACGACCGTCTGCGTCATAAAAGGAAAGCCACTCCTTGTTTCTGCGCTTTTGTAGGAAGATGGAAGGGCGTGCCTTATGTCCACTCCCACTGGGATATCATCCGCACTTTTACAAATGAGTTAAAGACGGCGGAACAACTTCCGGAAGTACTGGCGCATGGCATGGGGAATTATATCTACCTGGCCAAATTAGAAAGTCATGAAGAGATGGAACACTTCTTTGCGTATGCAATGGAAACCGTCAAAAAAGAAGAGCCGGAAGAGGAACCAGCGAAAGAAAAGGAAGCCGGAAGGAAGGAGACATAAAAAATGCATACAGAAGAACTTGGCTGGTACAGCGAGCGTTTAGGGCGCCATATGCCTTTAAAAATATATGGCCATTCCGGAAAACCATGTCTTGTCGTCCCCTCTCAAAACGGTAAACACAATGATTTCGAAGGTTTCGGTATGGTAGGAGCCTGCAGCCCCTGGATTGAGAGCGGAAAACTTATGCTTTTTTGTATCGATACAATAGACGCGGAAACCTGGTCCTGCGATTGGAAAAACCCCAGAGAACGCGTGGAACTCCATGAGCGCTGGGTCGGATATCTCATACAGGAAGTTCTCCCGCTTATGGAAAGTAAAAGCGGCGGACAAAAAGCTATGATCATGGGATGCAGTATGGGTGCTTTCCATGCCGGAAACCTGTTCTTTCGCTTTCCAGACCGTTTTGACGCCGCTGTCTGCCTTAGCGGTGTCTACGACGCAGCCAATATCCTGGGCGGATATATGGACGATCTGGTCTACTTAAATTCGCCTTACCACTGCCTGCAGAATATGCCGCCTGATCACCCGTATATGGAGCTTTATAAAAAGAGCCACATTTTTATCTGCGTGGGGCAGGGCGCATGGGAGGACGAACTTCTTTATGACACCCGTAAGTTAGACGGCGTGCTGAAAGCAAAAGGAATTCCTGCCTTTGTGGATTACTGGGGATATGACGTAAACCACGACTGGAACTGGTGGCAAAAGCAAGCTGCCTATTTCCTCGGCAAGCTTCTATAGATAACTGTATATGCAAAAGGCTGACCGGACCGGTAATCTGACCCGGGACAGCCTTTTTCTTACTCTGTCTATTCGCCCGCAGGAAGCAACAGCTTTTTATACGCTTCCATCCGCTCTATAAAGCCATTTTAATCTCTTTGCTATTATAAAATTTTTTCCCATTCTGCTTCTTTAAATCCCGTCAGAACGCTGTTCTCTGTGATTAAAATCGGGCGTTTTACAAGCATGCCGTCTGTGGCCAGGAGATTAAACTGTTCTTCCTCACTCATATCTTTCAGCTTGTCCTTCAGGCTCATGGACCGATACAGTTGGCCGCTGGTATTAAAAAACCTCTTAAGCGGCAATCCACTTTTTTTGTGCCATTCTTTTAATTCTTCTGCCGTAGGATTCTGATCCTTTATATGGCGTTCTTTATATTCCACTTTATGAGTATCTAACCATTTCTTTGCCTTTTGGCATGTGGTACATTTGGGATATTCAATAAACAATACTGACATCGCATATTTCCTTTCACAAAATATTCATTTGACATTTTAAGGCCATGCTCCTACAATAGGGTAAAAATATTTTATTGGAGGTTCTTATTATGAAAAAATTAACAGCACTCTTTCTGTGCATGGCTCTTTGTACCGTTATGGCCACCGGATGCGGTTCCAAAACAGACGCTCCTGCCAAGACAGACTCGGAAGCTTCAACAAACGAAGAGCAGGCAGGAGAAGAGCAGACCGATGAAAGCGTCCAGAAAGAGACCGAAGCCGGCGGACTGCATCATGTTGCTATCGAAGTAGCCGACTATGGAACGATTTCTCTGGAGCTGGATGGAGATACGGCGCCCATCTCTGTGGAGAACTTTCTTAAGCTGGCAGGCGACGGCTTCTATGACGGCCTGACCTTCCACCGCATTATCAGCGGATTTATGATCCAGGGCGGCGATCCCTTAGGAAACGGAACCGGCGGTTCTGACGAAAACATCAAGGGAGAGTTCTCCGAAAATGGCGTAGAAAACAATATTTCCCATGTGCGCGGCGTGATTTCCATGGCAAGATCCATGGACCCGGACAGTGCATCTTCCCAGTTCTTTATCGTTCATGAAGACAGTACGTTTTTAGACGGACAGTATGCCGCTTTCGGCCATGTAACGGAAGGGATGGAGATTGTGGATCAGATCTGCGAGAATACGCCTGTACAGGACGATAACGGAACCGTAAACTCCGAAGACCAGCCTGTGATCACTTCTGTCACTGTGATCGACTGATCCTGTTCAAAAGACCGGCATCTGACACAGACGCCGGTCTTTCATTTGCTTTTTATTTATGCTTTTCCTTCGGAACCAAGTACTTCTTTAATCTTGTGTTCAACAACTGCTTTTACATTTGCACGTCCGACTTTCAGATAATCACGCGGGTCGAAAATAGACGGATCTTTTGTCATAACCTCGCGAATACCTGCTGTCATGGCAAGACGAAGATCGGAATCAATATTGATCTTGCACACTGCAGATCTTGCAGCCTGACGGAGCTGATCTTCCGGAACGCCGATAGCGTCTTTTAATGCGCCGCCGTTAGCGTTGATGATCTTAACGTACTCCTGCGGAACAGAAGATGCACCATGAAGAACGATCGGGAAATTCGGGATATTTTTCTCGATCTCAGCCAGGATGTCAAAGCGAAGCTGCGGTTTTGTGCCGGGTTTGAATTTGTATGCACCGTGGCTTGTACCAATGGCAATTGCCAGAGAATCTACGCCTGTCTTGCTTACGAACTCTTCTACTTCCTCCGGACGTGTGTAGGAAGAATCCTCTGCGGATACTTTCACATCATCCTCAACGCCTGCCAGTTTACCAAGCTCAGCCTCTACCACTACATTATGTGCATGGGCATATTCAACAACTTTCTTAGTCAGCTCAATGTTCTCCTCGAACGGATATTTGGAACCGTCGATCATGACAGAGGTAAATCCGCCGTCAATACAGGATTTGCAAATCTCAAAATCAGCGCCGTGATCCAAGTGCAGAGCGATGGGCAGATCTGGAGCTTCTGTTAAAACAGCTTCTACTAATTTAACTAAATAGTTGTGCTTTGCATATTTTCTCGCGCCTGCGGATACCTGCAGGATAATCGGGGAATTCAGAGCAATAGCTGCGTCGGCAATACCCTGGACGATCTCCATGTTATTAACATTGAACGCACCGATTGCGTAGCCTCCCTCGTAGGCTTTCTTAAACATTTCTTTGGTTGTAACTAATGGCATTGTTGGTCATCCTTTCTTTATAGAAATCCGGCACACCTGTGCCTATAATCGTAGTTTACTACATTTTTCCTGATTCAACAAGGAATTTCTTATAATTTTTTGCAATATTTGGAGAGCGCATCAGGAAACCACTGCGTTCTCACGGATCAGGCTGGTCGCTTTTTCCTGAAGCATCTGTTCTTCCACCATATCCCGGCTGTATACGGCTTCTAAAGCCGACACGTCTTCATATCCTAACTGCTTTACCATCTGTTCTGCCCGGGCGGTATATTCTTCGTCGCTTATGGCGAGACCTTCTTTATCTGCAATCTCTTTTAATGTCAGAACCAGTTTTACACGGAAGACCGCTGTCTCTTTATACATTTCTCTTAGCTGATCTTCAGTAGCGTTTAAATAAGTCTGAAGGTAGGTTTGAAGATCTACGCCATACATAGACGCATACATTTTGTATTCTGACAGCATCTCATCCGTATAGGCCGTCACATCTGCATCCTGTATATCAAACTCGCTTCCGTCCATAACCTGGTTGATCAGATCATAGTCCAGATTAGCATCCGCTTCGCTTTCGGCGCCTGCTACCAGTTCCTCCCGCACAGAAGCGGTCATATCCGCTTCACTGTCATATCCGAGCTTTTCTTTCAAAGTATCCTCGTCCCAGTTGACCGCGTCGTACTCCTGTACTTTATGCACATGCACTTCGAACCGGGCCTCTTTTCCTGCAATCTCTTCATAGTAGTCATCCGGAAATGTCAGATTCACTTCCAGGTCTTCCTCTGCGGAGGTGCCAATTAGCTGCTCTTCAAATCCAGGCACAAAATTCCCGCTTCCAATCTCCAGCGAATATTCTTTTCCCTGCAGTTCTTCTGTGGTTTTCCCGTCCACATAGCCTGTGTAGTCAGTGACCACCACGTCTTTTTCCTTTGCTGCCCGGTCCACGTCCACAAGATCCGAACTTTCTTTTTTAATCTGCCAGACTTCCTCTTCTACATTCTCGTCTGTCACTTCCTCCACTGTCCGCTTTCCTTCAAGACCTTTATATTCTCCCAGACTAACCACTTTACTGGAAAGATCTTTATAAGAAACCCGCTTATATTCCGCAGCGGCCTCCTCCGTCTTTGCATCTGCCGCATCCGTTCCTTCTTGCGTCTCCACTGCCCCGTCCGGCTTTTGTCCCCCGGCTTCTTTATTACCGCATGCTGTCAGCGCAATCGCCGATATGATGAGTCCTGCCGCAATCCATTTTTTTCTCATTCTTACTTTTTACCTTTCATAAATAAAATCGTTTTTCTTAAAGTATACCACCCGCCGCTTCCTTTCCACAACCTATTTTCTTGCATTTTCCCCCAAACAATGCTACAATATCCCAAGAAAATCAACAAAACAAAAGGAGTATAAAAATATCATGGTGTGGAAGGTATTGATAGTCATTCTTGTTATTCTGGTCATCCTCCTGGCAGTCCTGTATTACTTTGGCAACAAACTGCAGAAAAAGCAGGCTGAAAACCAGGCGCAGATGGAAGCCATGGCTCAGACCATCAGCATGCTGATCATTGACAAAAAGCGTCTGAAAATAAAAGAATCCGGGCTGCCCGCCGCAGTCATCGAGCAAACCCCCAAGTATCTGCGCAGATCCAAACTGCCTATTGTCAAGGCAAAGATCGGTCCCAAGGTCATGAACCTGATCGCAGACGAAAAAATTTTTGAACTGCTTCCTGTGAAAAAAGAAGTAAAAGTCGTTGTCAGCGGCATCTACATCACCGCCATCAAAGGCGCAAGAGGCGGCATCGAGAAACCTCAACCCAAAAAAGGGTTCTTTAAAAAACTGTTCAAAAAGTAATATCAACGAGTCCCCGGAC
>CAJUMT010000045.1:5725-19045 GCA_910587495.1 uncultured Lachnospiraceae bacterium
CTTACAATATATTCTAAATCACTGTTTTACACTTTAAACCGATATCCCACACCCCAAATCGTCTCAATATACTGCGGTTTCGCCGTGTTAAATTCGATCTTTTCCCGTATCTTCTTAATATGCACAGTCACCGTAGCGATGTCCCCGATGGATTCCATATCCCAGATCTTACTGAACAATTCTTCCTTTGTAAATACATGATTGGGATTCTGGGCTAAAAAAGTTAAAAGGTCAAACTCTTTGGAAGTAAACGCTTTCTCTTCCCCGTTGACCCACACTCTGCGGGCGGTCTTATCGATCTTAATGCCGCGAATCTCCACCACTTCGTTTTCCTGGATACCGCTGCCAATAAGCCGCTCGTAGCGCGCCATATGGGCTTTTACCCGCGCTACCAGCTCGCTGGGGCTAAAAGGCTTGGTCATATAATCGTCCGCCCCCAGACCCAGACCGCGGATTTTGTCTATGTCGTCTTTTTTCGCAGACACCATAATGACCGGAATATTCTTATCTTCTCGTATCTGTCGGCAAATCTCAAATCCGTCCACTCCTGGCAGCATCAGATCAAGAATAATCAAGTCAAACTCTTCTTTCATCGCCCGGGTAAGGCCCGTATCGCCCCTTTCCTCAATCTCTACTTTAAAACCGCTCAGTTCCAAGTAGTCTTTTTCCAGATCCGCAATGGCTTCTTCATCTTCAATTATCAATATTCTGCTCATTTAACGGTACCTCCTGATATTTTCTAAGCACAAAACACATGGTCGTGCCAATATGCTCCTTACTTGTAGCCCATACCTTTCCCCCATGATCCTCCATAATCTTATGGACGATGGAAAGGCCGATGCCGCTGCCGCCCTTAGAAGAATTTCTGGATGTGTCAGTGCGATAAAAACGGTCAAAGATACAAGGAAGATCCTTGGCGGCGATCCCGCGCCCGTTATCTTCTATCTCCACCTGGACAAAGTCTCCCACATCCAGCACCCGAATATCAATGCATTTGTCCGGTTTATCCATATATTTTATGGAATTTCCTACAATATTATTGATGACCCGCTTCATCTGTTCTGCATCGGCAATAACCATCACATTTGTCGCCACCTGGTTATGGTAGGTAAGCGTCACCTGCTCCTGGCCCAACTCCAGTCCCAAATCCTCGATACAGTCGTCAAAGTACTCCCGCACATTAATCTTATTGAACGCATACGGAATCCGATTGGTATCGATTTTGGAATAAAAGGACAGCTCGTTGATCAAACGATCCATCTCATTGGCTTTATTGTAGATAGTTCTTAGATATTTCTCCTGCTTCTCCGGCGTGTCAGCCACTCCGTCCAGCAATCCTTCCACATAGCCTTTCACCGCTGTAATAGGCGTCTTTAAATCATGGGAAATATTGCTGATCAGTTCCCGGTTTTGGCTGTCAAACACTACTTTTTCTTCCGTGGATTCTTTTAAGCGAATCCGCATTTCTTCGAAATCCGCACACAATTCCCCGATCTCGTCATTGTCCTCGATCTCCACCTCGAAGTCCAGATTCCCGTCCCTAATATTCCTGGTCGCTTTTTTTAAAGTTTCAATTGGATTTAAAATACTCCGGTAAATCCAGACAATCAGAAAACTACTGGTCATGGCCATAATCAAAAGCACTGACATAAGCATCTCCCCTAAAAACTCTTTCGTCTGGGGCGTCACCACTTCTGCAGGCTGCATACTCATAAATCCCATAAATACGATCGTAATTAAAAAAAGCGGAACGGCGATCACAACCCCAAAGGTAATGATCAGTTTTGTCTTCAGGTTCACAGTTTTTTCCTCCTGTTAAAAGTATATCATAGTTTGCCCGAAGCATTTATAAACTTTTTGTAAAACACTGTAAAAACATTAAAAAATTCAAAGAATTTTCTTGACATTTTTCTGTTTTAGCCGTATGTTAGATGTAAGAAAAGCCCATAGAGAAGCTTTCTCTTATTCAGAGCGGTGGAGATACATAGGATCTGTGAAGCCCGGCAACCCCTGTATACAGGAAGGTGCTAACCTGAGCGAGTGATCGAACGATAAGAGGATTTGATGAACAGTATTTTATCAGGTCCGCTTATGCGGACCTTTCTTAATTTATGTAAAGCAATCGAAAGGAGTAGAACATGGAAAAATTATTATTCACTTCTGAATCTGTAACCGAAGGACATCCGGATAAGATCTGTGACCAGATTTCCGACGCCATTTTAGACGCACTGATGGCCCAGGATCCCATGAGCCGCGTCGCCTGTGAGACAAGCACTACAACCGGCCTTGTCCTTGTTATGGGAGAGATCACCACAAATGCATATGTCGATATGCAGAAAATTGTTAGAAACACAATCCGCGAAATCGGATATAACAACGGCGAATACGGCTTTGACGCAGATACCTGCGCTGTGATTACCGCAATTGATGAACAGTCCACAGACATCGCCATGGGCGTGAATAAAGCCCTTGAAGCAAAGGAAAACCAGATGGACGACAAAGAAATCGAGGCCATTGGAGCGGGAGACCAGGGCATGATGTTTGGTTATGCCACCAACGAAACACCGGAACTGATGCCTTATCCTATCGCGCTGGCACACAAGCTGGCCCTGCGCCTGACTGAAGTCCGCAAAAACGGAACGCTTCCTTATTTAAGACCCGACGGCAAAACGCAGGTAACGGTAGAATATGACTCTGACGGTAAACCTGTCCGCTTAGACGCCGTGGTACTTTCCACGCAGCACGGAGAGGACGTCACGCAGGAGCAAATCCATGCCGATATCAAAAAACACGTTTTTGACGAGATTCTTCCCAAGAATATGGTAGATGCAAATACGAAATTTTTCATCAATCCCACCGGGCGTTTTGTCATTGGCGGCCCCCATGGAGACAGCGGTCTGACCGGACGAAAGATCATCGTGGATACCTATGGCGGATTTGCCCGTCACGGCGGCGGCGCCTTCTCAGGTAAAGACTGCACAAAAGTGGACCGTTCCGCGGCCTACGCCGCACGCTATGTGGCGAAAAACATCGTAGCGGCAGGCCTGGCAGATAAATGTGAAATTCAGTTATCTTACGCCATCGGTGTTGCAAGACCAACGTCTATCATGGTTGACACTTTCGGAACCGGTAAGCTTTCCAATCAGAAGCTCGTAGAAATCATCCGGGAGAATTTTGACCTGCGACCGGCAGGCATCATCAAGATGTTAAATCTCCGCCGCCCCATCTATAAGCAGACTGCGGCTTACGGACATTTTGGACGTACCGATCTGGATCTGCCATGGGAAAAGACAGACAAAACCGATATATTAAAAGCATATCTTGCATAGTTTTCCTTAAAACTGTATCACGAAAAGGCGTCCGGAACTTTCCTGGCGCCTCTTTATATATTATTCTAAATGATTCATGTTCTGTTTTCAGCCGACTTTCAACCGGAATTTCTGTAGCTGCTTTTCACTGGCTACTTTTTCCATCTTGGCACCCAGGCTTTGCAGCTTAAGATCAAGGTTTTCATATCCCCGTTCGATATAATAGATATCGTCCACAATAGTGATGCCCTCCGCCGCCAGACCGGCAATCACAAGCGCCGCACCTGCGCGCAGATCCGGTGCGCTCACTCTTGCGCCTGTAAATTTTTCCACACCGCTGATCACCGCCACGTTTCCTTCCACTTTTACAGAAGCTCCCATTCGAGCCAGCTCGTCCACATAACGGAATCGATTCTCAAATATACTTTCTGTCACAATACTGGTTCCTTCCGCGATTGCCAAAGATACTGCGATCTGAGGCTGCATATCCGTAGGAAATCCAGGATAAGGCATCGTCTTTACATGGGTTCCCATCAATTTTTGCGGCGCGATCACCCGCACGGTATCGTCATACTCATGTACTTCGCACCCAAGTTCCAAAAGCTTGGCGCTGGTAGCCTCTAAATGTTTGGGAATCACGTTACGAAGAATCACATCTCCGCCTGTGACCGCTGCGGCAAACATAAAAGTTCCCGCCTCAATCTGATCAGGTATAATAGAATATTCGGTCCTATGCAGGGATTTAACGCCGCGGATACGAATGACATCCGTACCGGCGCCTTTAATGCTGGCTCCCATGCTGTTTAAAAAGTTCGCCACATCCACCACATGGGGTTCCTTTGCTGCATTTTCAATGGTTGTATTGCCATCTGCCATAGCAGCCGCCATCATAATATTGATAGTAGCACCAACGCTGACCATATCAAGAAAGATATGCGCTCCATGTAAAGACTTCGCCTCTGCAATAATAAAGCCATGCTCGATTCTGGTGGTCGCGCCCATGGCTTTAAAACCTTTTAAATGTTGGTCAATGGGACGGCTTCCAATATTGCAGCCGCCGGGAAGCGGCACTTGCGCTTTTTTATACTTGCCCAAAAGTGCGCCTAACAGATAATAAGAAGCACGAATCTTCTTCATGCTTTCGTTCTCCACAATATGGTTCTGCACACCGGAACCATTCACAGTTACTGTATGGCTGTCCACACGGTGTACATGAGCGCCAATCTCTTCCATCGCTTCTAAAAGTGCATTAATATCCCTTACATCGGGAAGATTGTCTATATATACAGTCTCATTTGTCATAACTGCGGCTGCAAGAATGGCAAGAGCCGCATTTTTCGCCCCGCCGATCTCCACTTCGCCGTTCAATGGGATTCCTCCCTTGATCACATACTGTTCCACGGTTACACCTCGTCGTTTCATTCCAACTTTTTTCTATGTAAAGCTTGCGCCAAAATCGCGCTTCTTATTCGTGTTTTTTACAGATATGCCGGTGCTCTTTGGTATATCTTAGCTATTATAACTTAACACTATGGAAAAATCAATGAACACTATGTCAAAAAAGGGCTGATTTTCTTGCAGAGAGGCAGGCACTATTGATATATTATAAAATAAAAGACAGGCCAGGAAATTCCTTTTCCCTGCGCCCGTCCTTTAGAATCAGCTATATCTTATGCATTTTTAGCGTAAAACTCATCAAAAAGTTTGCTAACCGCACTGTGGGTATCTCCGCAAATAGACGGTAAGTCTCCGCCCCATGCCTCTTTTGCCTGGTCGAAACCTTTTTCCACTGCTGCCTGATACTCTTTCATCTTATCCACATCATCGCCTGCCATAGCGGCTGCAAAATCAAAAATTCTCTGAGAAGTCTGTGAAACACCCCAATATCCGTCCTCAGAAATAGCCTGCTGGGCCTCTGCTTTTGTCTTTTCGTCTACGGTATAATTACCGCTGGCCATAAAACGCCAGAAATCATTTCCGGAAGAAAGATTTGCTGTAATGCCCTGTTTCTGGAACATCTGTGTCATCATGTTCGTGAAGCGGTTCATCTGATTATTCAAATCGTCCTTCAGGCTCTGCACCAGGGCAGCCCTCTCGGAATCGCTCATCTTTGTTGTAACTTTCGTATCTGTGCTAAGTTCGGCCTTATCAACATCCGCACCGGTTTTCTTAACAGTTTCCTCAGCTGCTTTATCAATTGCTGACTCTGTAGCGGCCGTTCCGGTAGACTGTGCTGCCTTAAGATATTGCTGCTGTCTGACAGCCAGATCCTGACTGGTAACCTGCATATCAAATCCTCCTTTACAAAACATAATTGTATGAATAAAGCTGGTTCTATAAGTTATATCGGCATTTTTGCCGAAAACTAAAGAAAAATAAATATTTATTACCAGTTTTATACTGTTTCATATCTTTAGACAGCACAAGGTTATTCAAAAATTCGTGATTTTTTGCTTCTCTTATATAATATAAACGCGCTCACGGCTCCAACAGTCAAAAGAATGATGGAGAAAATAAACATTCTTACATATCCCGCATTGCCATATGTATCCAGCCAATACCCAAAAAGAGAATGCTGAAACAAATCCGGTGAATAAGCGATCGCCGCATATAATCCCATCGCCGTCCCGCTGGCTCTTCGGTCCACATTAGCCTCCGGCGGTAACGCCAGGCAAATATTTGTAAACAAAGTACAAACGATTCCTGTCACCAAAGATGCACCCATCAAAACCGCTATAGGCACATACGATGCAAACAGCAATATGCAAATAATAAACACAATCAATGTACATGCCCCAAATACAATCATCCGGGATACATATTTTGTTTCTCGGGCGATCCTTCCAAGAATCGGACTAAACAGACGGCCTCCATATAGATTCAGTACTCCCAGTACACCGGAAAAAGTTACTGCTACCTGAAATACATCTTTATAATACGGGACAAAATAAGATGTAGTCTGCATAGTAGAATACATACAGAATCCACAGATAATCATCAGCCAGAGTCCGGGTTCTTTCATCACCTGGGACAACTGTCCAAATGAAAACTTGCTTTCCGAGGCTCCATCTTTGTTCACATCTTCTACTTTTCTGAATATAATTATACATCCAATCGCCGATATAAATGTAAACGCGGCATACACCCATACAACATTAGCAAAAGAAGCTGCTTCCCCTACTCTTTTTTCCGACAGATTATACACATATAAAGAAACAAAGTTAATCAGCATATACCCAATAGACTGAGCAAAAGAGAAAAAACCCACAGACTCCCCAACCAGCTCATCCGGTACAATCATACGCGGCATTTTAAAAATAGACGGATTAAATACAAAAAATGTTGTCAGCCCAAATAACCCCCATATGATATACATATTGATCACAGAAGGAGCAAGCGCCAGCCACACACTTAAAATAGTAGTCCCCAAAAGCGAAACAATGATGCATTTTTTATAATCCCACTTATCTGTAAAAAAACCGCCGATCAGATTAAAAATAATATTTCCAAACCCATACACTGACATAATCAGCCCCAATTGTGTATTGGTAGCACCTGTAGCTTCCATCATCGGACCATAAAAGATGCCTTTAATATATGGAAGCGAATAGGATGCCGCATAACAGATCCCTCCGATCATAAGAGCAGTAATTACCCATCCATTAAGTCCCTTTGTCTTCATAGCCTCTATTCCCCCTTTACGTTTTTGTATTGTATACGATCAGTGCATCCGCTGCGCTGACTCCTTCTCCTTTCGGATAAACAAATACCGGATTAATATCCATTTCAGACAGACTGTCCTTTTTATCTACTGCAAATCTGCTCACTTTTACCAGAAAATCCGCCAGCGCTTCTACATCCAGCACCTCTTTTCCCCTGTAACCGTAAAACAATGGCTTCCCTTTCAAAGAGTCAATCATGTGCCTGGCTTCCCATTGATTTATTGGAGCCGGGTATAATACCACATCCTGGAATATTTCTGTAAATATTCCGCCCAACCCCAATAGGACAAATGGCCCAAGATGTATGTCATTGTTAATCCCCACGATGACTTCTGTGCCGTCTTTTAACATTTCCTGTACCAGTATTCCGTTAATTCTGGCTGTCGGATCATATGCCTTCGCATTTTCCAAAATCTCGTCAAATGCTTGTGCCACTTCCTCTTGACCGGAAATTCCAATCTTGACTCCTTTTGCCTCTGTCTTATGCAGAATATCCGGAGATTCAATCTTCATCACGACAGGATATCCCATATCCTCCGCTATCTGTATGGCTTCCCCGGAGGTTCTGGCGATCTTCTCCTGCGGACAGGGAATACCATATGCTCTAAGTTCCTGTTTGGATTCGTGTTCTGAAAGCGCTTTATGCGTTCGGGAAAGCTTTTGTGAAGAAGCATATAATTCCAGTGTACGCTTAGAGACAGTATCCAAATAATCTGTATAATCCAGCAGATGGCGAACTACACGATAGCCATAATGAGGCGGGGGCAGAATCGGCACACCAACCTCCCTTAAACGCTCCAGAATCGCGGAATCTCTGCCGGACTCAATCATCGGTATCACAGCTACTGGCTTGCCGTTTCCGCTTCGGCAATACCGTATCAGTCCTTCCAGATAATCATATATGGTTACATCGCTGATTTCTCTGGTAATCTGCAGGCCTGTTACCAGCATATCTATCTGAGGATCTTCCAGTATGATTCTCACAACATTTTCCATAGTAACGCCATTGCTTCCGCCTGTAAGATCCATAGGGTTTTGCGCAGTTGCAAAAAGCGGAAGTACTTTTTTTAATCGACTTGTCGTTTCCTCGCTAAAATCCGGCAGGTCAAGACTATACAAAGAACCCGCGTCTGCGCAGATTGTCGTCTCTCCTCCTGATATATTGACAAAGGCAAAAGCATTTTTGCGCGGCAGTGACGGCAAGGTTGTGATCGCCATGCAGACAGACAGCATTTCTTCCAGATCGTCTACACGGATTGCCCCGAATTTTTTAAGTAATGCGTCTGTGTTTTTATCACATCCGCTTAAGTTACCGGTATGAGACGCCGCCGCCCGCACACCTTTCTCAGAGCGTCCTGCTTTTAATACCACCACAGGCTTTTTGTTCTTGGCTGCAGTTTTCAGTACTGCCGCGAACTTTTCAGGATTCTGAATTCCTTCCAAATAAGCAGCAATTACTTTTGTATGCTTTTCATAGACTAAAAATTCCATATAATCTTCCATACTTACAACCTTGCTGTTTCCGGCGGAGATCACATAAGAAAAATTCAGTTTATCACTTTCCATCAGCGCCATACATACTTGTCCACTCTGAGAGATGACACCGACCTCTCCTGCTTTCGTGCGGGCCTGAAATAAAAATCCAAAAGAGAATATACGGTCTACAAAGTTCAGAAATCCGGCACAATTTGGTCCCATGACAGCCATATCCAACTCGGTTGCTTTCTGGATCAATTCTTCCTCCAAGGCAATGTCGTCTTTTTTTCCCGTTTCTCCATAGCCGCTGGCAAATACAACGGCACCTTTTGCACCTTTTGCAGAAGCCTCTTCCAGCAATGATAACACAGTAGCCTTGGGCGTACAGATTACTGCCAGATCTATATTTTCCGGAAGGTCTTCCAGTTTCCCGTAACATGCCTTTCCATGGACCTCCTTGTTGCTGCGGCTGACAAGGTACAGATCTTCCCGCCTTTGTTCACACTGCATCAAAAACATCTGCGTGGCAAATCCGGCCATCGTTTCTTTTTCTGTCGCTCCTACAATAGCAATTTTTTGCGGGCACAGTAATTTATTTAATTCCAAAAGCAGTTCCCCCTCTCTTTTACAGAAGAATTTCGACATGGCAACCAGCGTCGAAAGCTTGTCTGTTCTTATCATTATATTTCTCTTTGCCTTTCTCTTCAAAAAAAGAACAGACTGCTTCTTTTAACTCATCACCTGAAAATATAGAAAGGTTTTTAGCAACTGCACCCAATACTATAATATTCGCGCCCTGGGGATTCCGAAGTTCAAATGACAAAGTATTGGCTGGTACCGGCAGTAGGCGGATATCTTTTCTGAACACACGCTTTGTATCCACCATGTCCTGGTTGTACACCAGGACGCCGCCCGGAACCAACATACTCTCAAAACGATCTACTGACGGTTCGTTCATAGCTACAAGAATATCCAGATTACTGCAGTAAGGATTTCCGATTTCTTCATCGGACAGTTTAACATTACAGTTTGCCGTTCCGCCTCTCATCTCCGCACCGTAAGAAGGATACCAAGTGATATTTTTCCCCTGATGATATCCGGCTTTTGCCAGAATCAAGCCCATAGTCAGTACTCCCTGCCCTCCAAATCCGGCACATATAATCTCTGTTGTCACACCTGTTCACCTTCCTTTCCAATAAATTCTCCAACTTGAAATACAGCTATTACATGCTCCTTTATATGGTCTGCGCATTGGGACGGAGCCATCTTCCAGTTTGTCGGGCATGGTGACAGAAGTTCTACCAGGCTGAAGCCTTCCTGGTTCATCTGCTTTTCTATCGCTTTTTTTATGTATTTTTTTTGCTTTTCTTATATTGGCAGCGTCGCAGATTGCGCCTCTTGCAAGGTATGCAATATCCATAGAACTTAATAATTTGACCACATCCAGCGTAGCCCCTCCCGACTCCATATTTTTCCCGTCAGGTGATGAAGTAGTCACCTGCCCTTGCAGCGTCGTCGGGGACATCTGCCCTCCGGTCATTCCAAATACACAGTTGTTTAACACAATTACCGCAATGTTATCATTTCTTCTGGCAGAATGAATCGTCTCCGCGATTCCAATGGAATAAGCCGCACCATCGCCCAGATATGCAAGAACCGGCTGATCAGGTCTTACCATTTTTACCCCGACTGCCGTAGGAACAGGTCTTCCATGTGCTGCCTCAATCGTATCATAGCGCCATACATCAATGGGCATTCCTCCGCATGCAACATCCAGTACTATGATCGAATCTTCTTCCAGTTTCAATTCCTGAAGTACTTCGCCGATCAAACGGATCGCTGTTCCATGTCCGCAGCCCGGGCAAAAAGAATGTCCATCTGTATATGTAATTCTATCAGGAGCTTTTATTACCAATTAAAACACCTCCTTATCAATTTTTCCTTCAAGGATATCCGATGCAAACTTTACAACTTCTGAACTTCCAGGAACTTTTATGCCTGTTCCGTAGGTATAGACCGGATAGCGACAGTTGACTGCCAGTCTGACGTCCTCCGCCATCTGACCTGTAATACTCATTTCTACAGTCATCAGCGCTTTACATGAATCCGGAATGTTTTCAAATGCTTTCTTGGGATATGGGAATATGGATATGGGGCGAATCAGGCCAAGACATATGCCTTTCGCTCTAGCCATACGCACAGCTTCTTTACAGACTCTTGCGCTGATTCCATATGCAACCAAAATCAGCTGCGCATCTTCGGTCATAATGCTTTCCCATCTCTGTTCTTCATCCTGCATTTTCTGATACTTATCCCGCAGGAAGGAATTATAATCATCCATATAATAGAAAACATTGGTAATTTTTTTGGATTCGTCCTGCCCTTTACATCCTTTTACAGTCCATGTGTCTCTGTTAATGTCCACTGTCTGCGGTTCAGGCAGATTTACAGGCTCCACCATCTGTCCAATGGCTGCATCAGAAAGCAAAATAACCGGATGCCTGTATTTTTCTGCCAATGGAAAAGCCTGCATCATAAGGTCAACACTTTCCTGTACCGAACAGGGCGCAAGTACCAGCAGATGTGAATCTCCATGTCCGTTCCCCCGGGTCACCAGTTTATAGTCGCACTGCCCCTGACTGATCTCTCCGATCCCGCTTCCAAAACGTGCCACGTCTATGATAACTGCCGGAATATCGCCTGCGACCAGATAAGAAATACCCTCCTGAAACAAGGAATATCCGGGACCGGAAGAAGAAGTCAGCGCCCTTGCTCCCGCTGACGCCGCCCCGAGGACCATGTTAATAGCAGCAAGCTCTGATTCTGCCTGGACAAACGCCCCGCCAATTTCGGGCATCCTCCAGCTTATATACTCCAGAATCTCATTTTGAGGCGTAATGGGATATCCCGCATAAAAACGGCAGCCGGACCTTATAATTGCCTCTGCAAGCGCCTCGTTACCTTTCATTAATACTTTCTCCATATTATTATATTTCCCCCTTTCTCAAGTTGTTTCTTCCCGGCAGATTTCAAAGACATAATCCGGACATACCACATAGCAAGTCCCGCATGCCACGCATAACTGTTCGTCTACTTCGATCACTTCATACCCTTTCTTATTATTAGTACCCGATTTTTTAATCGCTTTTTTAGGGCATTCGCGAATACACAAATAGCATCCTTTGCATCTTTGGGTATGTAATGTCACTTTTCCCATCTATGATTTCCTCCTTTATAGGCTTGTATTTTTTATAAAAGGCTGCATATTTTATCCAATTCTCCGTTAAAAAAACAGCTGACATTCTGTGCGGCGATCCTAAGGGAAGCCTGATAGGAATCATCCGAATAAAATGCTGTATGAGGCGTCAGAATAACATTTTCTCTGTGCATCAGCGGATTTTTCTTCAAATCCGGATTCTCACTCTCCAATACGTCCAGGCCTGCTCCCCGAACCAGATTTTCATCCAGTGCCTGTGCCAGGTCCGCCTCCACAATCGCCCCACCGCGGGCGACATTGATAACAAACGGACATTTTTTCATTTTTCTGAACATTTCTATATTGAACAGCCCGCTGTTCTCTTTAGTCAGGTTCATATGTATACTGATAATATCCGCCTGCGCCAGTAATTCTTCCAAATCCGTTATTTTAACACCCAGTTCTTTCCCCACTTCTGCCGGTATATAGGGATCGTATGCGATCACTTCCAGCCCAAATCCCCGGGCACGTTTTGCAACAGCTTTTCCAATTTTCCCAAGTCCTAAGATTCCTAAAACCTGACCTTCGATCCTGCGCACGCCGAGTTCTTGAATACTCTCCATCTCCCATGCTCCGTCATGTTCAATCTGCCGGTGTAAAAATGGAAGACGGCGTTCCAGTGCAAGGATAAGCGCCATGGCATGATCTGCAACTTCTTGGGTACAATATTCAGAAATATAACTGACCGCAATATTTTTCTGTTTTGCATACGCCACATCTACAAAATTGTACCCGGTTGTTTCTAATGCTATGATCTTACAATGTGTCATCTGGTCAATAGCTGTCTTATCAATGGGTGCAAAGTCCGTAATAACCGCATCGGCCTCACGCAGAGTATGATAATATTCTTCCAGATGCGCCTCGTCATACACTGCTCTTGATACATGCACCCCTTCCGGAAGATAAGCAAGTCCAGTTTCAATGTTCCGATCCTTGTTTTCCGGAAATACAGTAAATACTACGTTCATATAAAATACCTCCTGATTTATTATTTCATAAAATCATTTATTTTTTGTTCTTCTTCCGGCGTCTGATGTTTACAGATGCTTAAAGGGAAGAACAGAACTGCAGAAGTTATAATCCCTGGCCATAAAGGATCAAATTCAAATATCCCGCCCCAGCCTGCTTCTCTTCCTGCAAACCAGAAAAGAATCACAATAAGCGAACATAATGCTGAAACGAATGCCGCACTTGCATTGGCCCTTCTCCAAAACATCCCAAAAACAGTAGGCAGAAATAGTCCTGCTGAATTTACAGTTAATGCGATAAACATAACGTCAATGACATTCTGACTGTTAAAGGTAAGAAAAACTGCAACGGCGCCAATAGCAAAAGAACAAATCACTGTTATCTTCTGTAACCTTTGATCCGTAATATCCGGAGCTATATATCGTTTATACACATCCTTAACCAGGCTGGTGGATGCCGTCAGCATACATATATCCGCGGAGGACATTATTGCTGCTATGATACCGATCAGTAAGATTCCTCTGACCCCGACCGGGAAGTGCGACAAGAAGTCGCATAATAAATTGCTGGTCGTCAGCTACCCTATCCA
>CAJUMT010000046.1 GCA_910587495.1 uncultured Lachnospiraceae bacterium
TGCCGTAAAAGAAATGACAGATACGTTTGCGATCATCAGCCAAATCGACCGGTTTTATAATCGTCTGGCAGATCCGGATTTTGAAACCGAACACGGCGGGCTTGCGCAGGTGCTTTCTGTCAGCGCGGAAGATCTTAAGAAATTTGACTGGCAGGATTTTCTGGATGAAAACGCTGCGGAAGCATCTCTGGAGCAGATGATGCGCCAGATGAACAGCAGCCTGCCCGATACGGAAGAGACGGAGGAAGAAAAACGAACAAGGCTTGGGAAGATCCTGATCAGCGAGGAAGCCGCTCAGAAGATGTATGCTTACACAGAACAGCATTTTGGAAGATCCTATATGAACGAGCTGGAACAGGAGCGTTTAAACCGTCGGCTTTGCAGGGGTGTTCATGCGGACTGTAAACTGTTTTTTACAGACGGGATTATCAGGAATTATGTCCGGGAGAACAATACTTATGTGCTGGCTTGCAGAACCTGGGAGATGAACCGGCGTTTTTACCGTCAGAATGTCAGGGTATCCCGTCATAATATCAGTGCTCTTGGGGATATCCTGAAGCGTTCTTTACAGACCCGAAGCGAGGTGGAACAGATAGAAGCATTTCATGGAACCGTTCTTCCTCAGAAACTATGGAAAGTAGGACGGACGGAGGATCCCAGACTTTTT
Organism: uncultured Lachnospiraceae bacterium; assembly: GCA_910587495.1. Classification (GTDB taxonomy): domain Bacteria; phylum Bacillota; class Clostridia; order Lachnospirales; family Lachnospiraceae; genus Hominiventricola. Next base: position 668 of record CAJUMT010000046.1, read on the forward strand.
GTAAGGCAGTTTAAAAGGCATAATTCAGAGTATGTGGTAGATGTGCTGATCGACGCCAGCGGTTCCCAGAAAAGTCGCGTGCATATGATCGCTTTACAGGGCTATATCCTGTCGGCGTCTCTTTCCAGAGCGGGAATTCCCCATCGGGTATTAAGCTTTTGTTCTTTTTGGGATTACACGGTTTTGCGAAGGTTCCGGGAATACGATGAAGATAAAGAGGCGGACTGGAGGCTCATGGAATTTACCGCTTCTTCCAATAACCGGGACGGCCTTGCCCTGCGGGCGGCGGCGGACGGGCTGTTGGCCAGACCGGAGGAAAATAAAGCGCTGATCGTATTAAGCGATGGCCGTCCCAACGATCTGGTGGTCAATCGGCCTAATGTGAAAAATCCGACGATCTATACAGGGGAGTATGCAGTAAAAGATACCGCTTCGGAAGTGCGCAGGCTCAGAAGCCAGGGGATCGCCGTGCTGGGCGTTTTCGCGGGAGAAGAACAGGACCTGATGGCGGAAAGAAGGATATTCGGCAAAGATTTTGCCTATATCAGGGATATTTCCACTTTTGCCCATGTGGTGGGGAGATACCTGAAAAAACAGATTGACGAGATGGATTAGGAGGCATGAAATGAGGAAAGAATATGAAGTAGTACATGAGATCTTTAATGAGTGTGCAAACAATCAAATGCGGGACGTCTTTTTTGAGGAAGTAGAAATTGACGACCTGGAACAATATATTCGCTCTAAGCATAAAGATCAGTATGTATCACTGGAACGGGAAGACCTGGCGGACGGAAGTGTGATTTATAATGTAAATACGTCGGGTATGCTTCAAAGATACACCTTCACGGAAATATAACAGCGGAACCCAGAACAACGCCCGGATCAATGAGTGAGAGCCGAAGGCGAACAGGAATTGATCCAGTACACGGGCGTTGGGAAGGGTGGAGCGGAACTTTAATAGGAGACTGACATGGGAAAAGTGACGGTGGAAGACGGGAAGATTATCTACAAAAAATTTATGAAACGCTGCGAACTGGAGATATCAGGCCTGGTCTGGGCATATCTTCAGCAGGAGGATGTGTCTGCCAAAATGTGTTGCGGGAGTTATAACGCGGAGATCGGCAGAGTGGTCGTGGTGGATAAAGACGGGAAAAAGGAAGTCTTTCAGTTTGAGAGTATGCAGGAGGCCCGAGAACTTCTTGCTAAGATTCAGCGGGCGAACGCGGATCTGACAGTCGGCTACACAGAGGAGAATAAGAAAAGGTTTGGCATGCAGTAAAAAAGCTTCTGCCGATGCAGAAGCCATAATTTTCGAGGGAGTGGGAGGCCCTTTTCCGGGTCTCCCTAAAGTGTTATGAATGAAATACGGATATGTTTTCCTTACAGTCATTATAATAGCAAAGAAATATGTCCAAAGTGTGTCACTCATCTAAAAGAATTATAAAAAGAATAAATAAATCGTGATATTTTTCCGGGACTAAAGAAGGGCGAATGTGCATAAAATGTAATAATGACAGCGATGGAGCCGCCTATGCGCCGAGTTTATCTGTTATTGGCGGCAGGCTTGTGCCTGTGCTTGGGAATGTGGGGAATGAAAAGTGCTAGGAAGAAAGATGCAGAAGTTCCGGTTGTATCAAAGACAGAAAAGCAGGAAGAATCTGATGCTGTTCAGGATACAAAAAAGATCGCACTGACATTTGATGATGGTCCGCATCCGGTTTATACGGAACAAATGTTAAATCTTCTGGAGGAAATGGAAGTTCCTGCTACTTTTTTTCTGCTGGGGCAGAATGTAGAGAAGCAGGGGGAACTGGTTAAAGAAATTGCCCAAAAAGGGCATCTTATCGGAAATCACACCTATCACCATGTGCAAATCACGACTCTGACCACCGAACAGGCCTATGAAGAGATCGATAAAACCAGCGCCCTGATCGAAGAACTGACAGGAAAAGGAACCGAGTATGTCAGGCCGCCTTTTGGTACATGGAATCAGGGGTTAGAAGCGGATCTTGACCTGATCCCTGTCATGTGGACAATTGATACATTGGACTGGACGACAGGCAATGTAAGCTGGATCGTAGAGCAGGTAGTAAAAAATGCGAAAGATAATGATATCATCCTGATGCACGACAGCTATAAAAGCACCGTGCAGGCGGTGGAGCGGATCGTACCGCTCCTAATGGCGGACGGATTTGAGTTTGTGACAGTGGATGAAGTATTGTTTGACTAGAGGAGAAAAAATGGATCTGTTTGACTATATGAGAGAAAACACGATGCAGTCAGAAGCGCCTTTAGCTTCTCGAATGCGTCCGGGAAAATTAGAAGAGATCGTAGGACAGCAGCATATTCTGGGAAAGGATAAGCTGCTTTACCGGGCCATAAAAGCGGACAAGTTAGGTTCGGTTATTTTGTATGGACCTCCGGGAACTGGCAAGACGACCATTGCAAAAGTGATCGCCAATACAACCAGCGCAGGGTTTACACAGATCAACGCCACCACGGCAGGAAAAAAGGATATGGAGGCCGTTGTTCGGGAAGCGAAGGACAGTCTTGGCATGTACGGAAAAAGGACAATATTGTTTGTGGATGAGATCCATCGCTTTAATAAAGGGCAGCAGGACTATTTGCTTCCCTATGTGGAAGACGGTACTTTGATTTTGATCGGCGCCACAACAGAGAATCCATATTTTGAAGTCAATGGCGCTTTGCTTTCTCGTTCAATTATTTTTGAATTAAAAGCGCTGGAAGCATCGGATATAAAAAAGCTTCTTCTTAGGGCTCTGACGGATGCGGAAAATGGGATGGGAGTCTATGACGCCGTGGCAGACGAAGAGGCGCTTGATTTTCTGGCGGATATTTCCGGCGGAGACGCAAGAAATGCTTTAAACGCACTGGAACTTGGCATACTGACGACTGAAAGAGACGAGGATGGGAAGATACATATTACGCTTCAGACGGCTTCCGAATGTATCCAGAAGAAAGTTGTCCGCTATGACAAAAACGGGGACAATCATTACGACACGATTTCTGCGTTTATTAAAAGCATGCGTGGTTCGGATCCGGATGCGGCGGTCTTTTATCTGGCGAAGATGCTTTACGCAGGGGAAGATATTAAATTTATTGCCCGCAGGATTATGATCTGCGCCTCCGAGGATGTGGGCAATGCAGATCCCCAAGCTTTGCAGGTGGCAGTGGCCGCTGCCCAGGCGGTGGAACGCATCGGTATGCCGGAAGCCCAGATTATTCTGTCTCACGCGGCTTTGTATGTGGCTTCCGCGCCCAAGAGCAATGCGGCCTGCAATGCAATTTTTGAAGCTATGGAAGTTGTCAGGACAACCACCACCACTGTGCCGGTGCATCTTCAGGATCGGCATTATGGCGGTGCATCCAAATTGGGGCGCGGAGAGGGGTATCTGTATGCCCATGACTATCCAGGACACTATGTAGAGCAGCAGTATCTTCCGGACGAGATTGCTCAGATGCGCTTTTATCATCCGACCGATATAGGATACGAAGCGCGGATTGCCGAAAGACTTGAGCGTCTGCATAGTGGAAATGATTAGAAAAACCAGGGGTTGTTATCGCGCATGACAACCTCTGGTTTTTTGGATCATTCGGTGACGATCCAGGTATTGTATCCCAGCCTTTTTAACTCCTGTTCCAGTTCGATGGCGTTGGACAGGTTGTGGAATGCGCCGACCTGTACTCGATAACGGGGCTTTAAGCGGTTGGCGTTTCCAGGCTGTGTCATCGCTTCCTGGACAGGTTCCAGGGAAGCCGTCTGATATTCATAGCGAACAGGATCATCCATATCGGTATCCGCCGCTGCGGTCAGTGTATCCATGATCCCATCGGCAATCGCCTGGGCGATCTCATCAAATCGGGTGTCAAAAAGCTGATTGTCTTTATCGCTGTCCATAAAACCTGTCTCGATCAGCAAAGCGGGCATATCGGTGCGCTTTAGGATTGTCAGGTCGGGACGGGCCTCCACATTAATATTTCTGAATCCCAGAGCCGCCAGATTCTGATTGATATTTTGCGCCATAGTAAGCTTGTCACCTGATAAATCATACAGGAGCGTCTGCACACCGTCATACTGCCCCGGGTAAGTGGCCATATTTCGATGAAGGGAAATAAACAGGTCTGCATCCTCTTCATTTGCCATTTGTGCTTTTTGTAATACGGACTGATTGATATCGCCGGTTCTTGTGTATACAACATCATAGCCGTTGCGGGATAAAATCGCGCCCACAGCCTGAGCCAGGCGCAGCACGTCATCGCTCTCTCTGCGTCCATCATAGACGGCGCCGGGGTCTGTCAGCCCATTATGTCCGGCGTCGATCATAATTTTATTTACCATTAAGATTACCTTCTATGCTTTTATATCAATATATGAGCGTAAAGAGACGGTTGTGAAAGATTCGTGATAAATTCATAATTCCTAAAAATATCTATGATTTCCAGGGAAAGAGTAGTACAATAGTTTTGTCAAACCAACCTAACCTTTTCCACAGAGTTGGTTTGGCGACTATTGGAGTTTACGTTTTTTATGTGGTTGCTTCGGTAGCCGCATTTTTTATACACAAGGGCGCATAGTGAAAGCATTGTGAGAAAGGGGAAAAAATGAATAAAGGATTAAAGGGATCGTTAAAGAGATGGAAAACTGTCGTTGTGCTTTCTGCTTTTCTGCTGGCCAGTATAGTGGATAGCAGACAGGCGCTGGCCAAGGAGGAAATGACAGAGCATGTGGAGACTTCTGTCCCGGTTTCTCTGGAAAATGTCCTATGGCCGGACGAAGCGGGGAAATATTCTTATACATACAAAGACGCTCAGCCCGGCAGTGAATATGTGCTGCTGATTGTGTCCGGGATTTGCCAGAGAACAGAGGAAATAACGCAGGAGAAGCTTTCAGACAGTCTTTTGTATATCGACCAGAAGGCGGCAGGTGAAGGAGGCGTAACTTTCGACGGCTTTGTCCCGTCTCGCACCGACAACGGCACGGTACTGGTCGCAGGCGAAGGGGAGCCTGCGTCTGTGATCGGTTATCTGTCAAAAGACCTCTTCACAGCCGGGGCTTATACGATGGACGAAAAAGGGACAAAAATGTTGGAGGCTTCGATGACGGCCTTCAAAGGAACCGTCTGGGAAGACTTTAAGAAAGCTTTACCCACGGAATGCTATGTGGAAATACGGTCAGATTATGTCACGTCTGTCTATGTGCCTGTCCGGTTGGCCTGGGGCGACTGCACAGCATATGACAGCACAAAACCAGGAGAAACCTTTGACCTCACGGCAGATGTCATCCTTAAGGACGGATATGCATCGGGCAGGCTGGCGGATGCGCTGGGTCGGATGCTAAAGCCTTTGAAAGCCTCCGTGACCATACAGGAAGTCGCAGCCGTTCCGGTGCGTATGACGGCTGTCAAGGGTCAAGCTGTATATCAGGAAGGAGAGACAATCAGCACGGATGACATAACGGTGCAGATCACCTATTCGGACGGTTCCGTGCGGGAAGTGTCCGGCTGGATCTCCGACGCCGATTCTTTGCCAACTGCCAAAGCAGGGATATATGACCTGACGGTTACCTATACCGAAAAAGACGTTACTTTGCAGGTGCAGATTGCCATCACAATCATTCCAAAAGAAGAGCAAAAAGAAGACAAAAAGCTGTATCAAGTAAACTTCGATGCCGGATACGGACAGGAGATTGCCCCTGTGCATGTCGCAGCCGGGGAAACGGCGCCAAAGCCGGATACCGTCCTGGACAGGAAAGGCTATGTTTTTCTGGGCTGGTATTTTGACAATGAATTGTGGGATTTTGAGCAAAATACAGTGGAAAACGATATGACGCTGTGCGCTAAGTGGTTTCGGAAATATGGGGATGGAACCGATTTCTACTGTTATGGCGAGGAAGAACCGGTATGTGTATATACAGGAAAAGCGCTTAAACCCTCCTTCGTACTTATGGACAAAAATTTATGCGTGCTTACGCCCAAAAAAGATTACACCATAAAATATATCAACAATGTGCAGGTTTCTGAGGGAAAAGCAAAGGCGGTCATAACCGGTAAAGGAAATTATGACGGGACTTTGGAAATTCCCTTTACGATCACGGAAAAAGACCTCGCAGACGAGTCGGCTGTGAAGATGAAATGCAAACCGTACAGTGCTTACAAAAAGAATGGCTGCAGACCGACACTGTCGGCAAAATATAACGGCAAGAGCCTAAAAGCAGAAACAGATTTTTCTGTCAGTTATCAGAAGATTGACAGTTATGACAGCGAAAGCGGCACACCGGTGCAAGGCTCTGTGCTACAGGAAGCGGGATTATACAGAGTCATTGTGGAAGGAACAGGAAATTTCACCGGGCAGAGACGCTTTACTTTCCAGGTCGGGGCAGAGGGGTTAAAAGACCTGAAAAAAGCTTCCGTAACCTTCCCCGCTTCGGCAAACCTGCCCTGTACAGGAAAGGACGCGGAACTTGACGGTGTTGTCCTGAAACTGGAAAATGCAGAGCTGAAAGAAGGCACAGACTATATACTGGAGCTTCCGGACGATAACAAAAATGCAGGCAAAAAGACGGCGGTCGCGCGGGCACTGCCCGGGAGCACGCTCTGCTATGGCGAAAAAGAGATAAAATATACAATCACCGGCCTGCCCATGAAAGCGGTAAAAGTTAATCTGAAAAACAGGAAAATAAACTATACCGGAACGCCTGTGATGGACAATATCGAGAGCGTGACCATCCGGCTGGATGAGAAAAAAGCCGGAATACTACGGGCATATTATGGAGAAGAGTTTTCGGGCGGCGATACCTGGACACTGAGAAAAAATACGGATTATACAGTGCAGTACATAGACAGCATTAAGGCCGGAAAGGCTGTGATCCGGCTGACCGGAAAAGGCGTGTTTACCGGGACGCTCGAAAGTAAGTTTACAATCGGCAAGACGAATCTAAACGGAGGCGGCGTAGAAGTTATGCTGGAAAAGGCAAGCGTACCTCAGAAAAAATCTGGTGCAGCCCCGGCAGTACAGGCCGTATATACAGAAGGAGGACAGCGCGTTGTCCTTGAAGAAGGCAGGGACTATACCCTCCGCTACAGCGGTAATAAAAGGGCGGGGACAAACGCAAAAGTGACCGTAAAAGGAATCGGAAATTACACAGGCAGCCTTACAAAGACCTTTACGATCGAGCCAAAACCGCTGGATGCGCCGGATGTGAAGATTGCCGCCGTCCATCCGGTAAAACAGAAGAAAAAAGCCGGATACATCTATCGGCCAAAGATTCTGGCTTATGACGGAGACACCCCGTTAAAAGAAGGGACGGATTTCACGGTCAATTACAGCGGATGCCTTACACAGGCGGATGTGGAAAGCGGCCGGACGTAAGGCCAGGTCGTTATCACGGAAAAATCCGGCGGCAGTTACAGCGGGTCATTCACTGTTTTGTACCAGGTGGCGCCGAACAGCATAGAGGGCAAAGCATGTACCATCACGATCTCTGACCAGATCTACACAGGTACACCGGTCACCTTTGATTTGAAAAAAGAAGAAGACCGCGCGGCGTTCATGGCATCCATTACCCGAGAGGACGGTCAGACTGTGGCGCTCATTCCCGGACAGGACTTTGAAGTCGTAAGCTACAGTAAAAATACGGCCTGTGGTACAGCAAAAATGGTCCTTCGCGGTATTGGCACTTATGGCGGAAGCAGGACTGTGAAATTTAAGATCGTCAGGCAGAGGATACAGTGATGGGAAGAAAAAGGACAGAACACAGACAGAAGGGGGATTCAAGGATGGGAAAACGTATATTATCGGTATTGCTTGTGTTTTGCATGGCTCTGACATCGCTGCCTGCGACCGCATGGGCGGCGCAGGCGGACGCTGGGTCTCAGGAAGACGGGATAGAGCAGGAAGCGCAGGAAGCAGATGCCGGACAGGAGGAAGAACCGGCAAAAGAGAATATGGGGACTGACGAAGCTGATGCTTAATTGGAAGATTCGTCTATATTGGGTTCTGGTTTCTGCGGCGAAGAAGAAAATGGTGAAAATTTGCAGTGGACTTTGAATCAGGAGGGAACATTGCGTATTTGGGGAAATGGAGCAATGGGTGCCTGTGTTGTTAGCTCGACAAATCAAGGGCCCAATGCCCCATGGTATTCTCTGCGCACCTCAATCAAGGAAATTGTAATCGAAGAGGGAGTCACAACTATTGCAAACAATGCGTTTTATGGATGTACCGAATTGGTGTCTGTATCTATGCCAGACACAATAGAGCATATTTATGGATCAGACGCTGTCAGGGCTTCTGGCAGCCTTACCTATTATGATGCCGGCCCGTTTTATAATTGTGAGAAACTTGAGAATATTATTTTGAGTTCAAGATTGAAAACTTTAGGGCCACAGGCATTTTTGAATTGTACTTCTTTAAAAAATATCGCGATTCCAGAGAGCGTAACTGCTTTAGACGACAGTGTTTTTCGCGGATGTTCCTCACTGGAAACAGTAACTATTCCTGCATCTTCTGAAATTTCATATGTCGGGGAACGGGCATTTCAATCCTGTGCCAGCTTAACGGAAATAATACTCCCTAAAAATGTATCCAGTATTAGAGGCTATGCATTTAACGGATGTACCAATCTTGTATTTGCAGATATTCCATCTGGGACGACAAGCATAGGAGCAGGACATTCAGGATATTGGGGTATATCATATTCTAGTGATTACTACCCAGGTAATACGTTTGGGGGATGCACAAACCTTAAATATCTAAAAATTCCCGCATCAGTAACAAGGATCGGCGATACATCGAGAGGTGAATTATATGGCGGTTTGGGCGTCACAAAAGATACAATTTTGATTGTGGAAGAGGGTTCTTATGCAGATACGTTTGCCCAGGACAATAATTTGAGTTATACATATACTGATCCGAGACTGCAAGCGAGAGTGCTTTCTGTTTGTGTGCAGGATGAGGACGGAAAAGAGTTTTCGGACGGTTTTACGGTGACGTGGTATGATGAAAACGAAATCGTAATGGGTACAAATCCTGTCCTTTCTGGCGCGGCTATTGAAAAGAGCTATTCCTTTGAAATCGAACTCGGGGATGAACTGGCAGCAATCTACGAACAACCGAAGCGTCGGACGATCACGCCGGAGGACGATGCATTTTGTGAAGTGCGTCTGGTTCCAAGAGCGGCTATATCTGCTTTGAACTTGACTGGACACATATTGGATAAAAGCAGTCAGCCGATTTCAGACGTGTCTGTCTTGATCGAAACAGAAGACGGGGATTCTATTGAGGTTTTTACAGATGCGAACGGCGGCTTTAGCGCGGCGGTTCCTTGCACTATTTTATGCGTGACTGTTCAGAAAGACAATTATTATACCAAACGGCAGGTTTTAGATTTAAGCGATGAAACCGGGAACGCATATACAATGGCGGATTTGATTTTAACAGGAATCGTTACACTCTCCGATAGTTTGTCTTTAAATATCACCCAGAAAACAGCGGCGGAGTCAGAAGATCAGGCTCTGGAAATTCCTGTAACCTCGATGAAATCTCTCAATTTCACGCTGACAGGGAGCGAGAGCCGCCCAATTACAGATTTTACAGTGCAGGGGAATGTACTGGCATTTCAACCTGGTGTAGTCTCGGCAAATGAAACCATTAAGGTTACTGTAGAAGACGCCGCTGGCAAGTATGTCGGCGCATCCGCTGATGTTTTACTGGATGATGACCGGCTGGGAAGCGCGGATCTGGTTTTGACCGAGAAGGGGTATTTCCGCTTGGGTAGCGTTTCTGGTCCGACAGCCAGCCTGTTGGTATTTGACAGCAATGGCAACTGCATTCAGGCCGGCACGGCCCAAAAGGGGATGTCCAGCAAGACAATGGATGCTGGAGATTATCGTCTGGTTTTGTTACAAAAGAGTGATTTGCTGCGGAGTGTTGCCAGCCTGGACTATTTGACAAGGGTTGGGTTCACAGCAGGAAAGGACTATTTACTGCGTGAATTTACCATTTCCGATGGGCGGATTATTACGATAGACAATTGTGCCGTACCGGAGTTGAATGAGAGTGTGTTTTCATATATGATAGCGGAAAATACTTCGATAACCACCAACAAACCTGGCGGCGCGGCTGTCGGAGCGCTTATCTTGCTTCGGGCGTCTTATCAACTTGATACCTCCAAGAACGTGACGGCTGACATGTTGCGCATTGCGCTGCCAGACGGCATTGCGTGATTGACACAGTACACCGCAATTGTGAATGGTTCTCCTACATCTTACATTTACGATGCAGCCAAGCGTGAAATCTGCATTTCTGTGGTCGGACGGAATCAAGCTATAGTTTATATCTACTGCACTGCAACGGATGCGGGTACACATAATGTCAGCGCGGCATTGGATTTTAGCAACGGTGTGGTTCAGCCGATTGGCTCGGCTTCGATGCAGGTAGAAAACGCAAAACTCAATGTCGTAGAACGGACAGGAATTTCGGAAGGACTCAATGCATCAGGGAAAACGCTCCCCAACAGTACTGTGGTTCTATATGATAATGATGAAGAAGTGGGCCGCACAGCATCCAACGAGGTTGGAAGTTGGAGTATGGAATTTGACCTCGTCCAGCCAGTATATAACTATTCCTATCATTTTATCCGTGCAGTAACAGAAACAAGCGCCTTGCCCAATCCGATTTCTACGGAAGAGGCTATGATTACTTACGACAAAGAATCTGCGGGACAAGTGACTAAGATTACTATGTATAATGTTGGCGATCACGGTGCGCAAGAAACGGTATTTGATTTTACGGATACATCAGCCGCTACGCCCTATTATCTGATGTGGCCTTCGCGTTATCCAACATTCACGTTTAAAGTCGAGTTTGCCGGGGATGCATCCAAGCTTTCGGAAGTTTATGTGGTAACCACTAACAGCGCCGGCGAGCAGACCTATGTGCAGACGACCTATGATGCTGGCAGCAGTGCCTGGGTGGGGACGCATAATTACAGGAATTTCAGTGACGCGCCGGTGATGGTCAGCGCGGAATATGCGGAACAAGGTTATAGTGGTATTCCGATTGATGAACAACAAATTGAAAAGCTGAAAAGCAATTATAAAGATCTTTATCAGGAAATTATTGAAAATTGGTCATCCGCTTTATCAGAAACTTTACAGCTCACCAATTTGTCGATGGAAGGGGAATCTGTAGGCGCAACGCTGGTCTGTACGGATGAGGATACGCAAGAACTAATTTTTTCGGCTGATATTTTAACAGAAGCCCGATCTTTGAGTGATGATGTAACAGCTGATATGTTGAAACAAGGCGGCTATGCAGCAATTGATGAGGAATTGGAATTCTGGATAAAAACAGAAGAAGCAGACAATATGTTTCAAGAAGAATATGTCAATCTTCCCGCCCATATTGCTTATAGTGTAGTTGCCCAACCAGGCGCACTCCCGGCATCTTATTCATTATCCGATAATCGGACAAAAGACTGGGTGGTGAAGGCAAAAGATGCTGTTGATTCGGTTGGACTGGGATTATCCTGGTTTAGTACAAAAAATGAGGTACTTAGACAAGAATGGCTCAATTCTTTCCAAAAAAGATTATCCGAGGGCAAACGGGTAACTTTGGAAGAAAAAACAAGATGGAGATATTATTACAAAGATGCAAGCAGTTTTTTGAACAAAAATACCAGGCTCCTGGGAAAAACCTTGCCAGGGATAAGTTTTGCTCTGGATGCGGGCGGTGACATTAAAAATGGATTATCGAACGCTTATATTGCAAAAGGCAATATCAAAATATGGGAAAAAATGTTGGGTGAGTACGAAACACGGTTGAAGAAACTTAAGGAAGCTGGTCAACTTTCATTACCAGAAGAACAAAAAATCCAAAACAGGATCCAGCAAATACATGATCAGATCAATGCATACAGGCGTGATTCCGCAAGTGCGATTTCATCAGAATATACTATTGATCTGTTGGTTTCAGGAACTGCTTCATTGGCATCATTGGGAGCAGAAACAGCAATGATAGCGGCAATAGTATCATCAGGAGGAACTGCCCTACCATTGCTGATTCCGGACTTATGGGCAATTAATAAAGATATTGATTACGCGGAGCGTTTGATAAAATCATGGATATGTGAGAATCTTGTCAGCGGAATAGGTGTATTAACAAAGAACCGCATAGCAATTGATGATGCTCTTTTGGAGCTTTTTACCGAGTTAGATCAGTATGGTGACTGGCAATATGGCGATGGATTTATGCTCAGAGGTGGAATTCAAATGAACGTGATCCCCATTCACGATCCTTCTGGCTATGTCTACGAGGCAGTCCCTTCTAACCGTCTGGAAGGTGTGACAGAAGCCATTTCGTGTGAAGCGGAAAACAGCAACACTTGGAAAGCGGCGGATTACGACCAGATCAATCCTCAAACCACTGGAATGGACGGCGGCTATTATTGGGACGTCCCACAGGGCAACTGGAAAGTGGATTTCACCAAATCCGGCTATGAGCCTGCCGATACCAGCAAAGTTGCGGCGGCTGTTAACGGATGGCTTCCGGTTCCTCCGCCCCAGTTGGAGATCAATGTAGGTATGGTTTCCACTGCTGCGCCCACTGTGAAGCAAGCGGTACTTTACAACGACCGAGTTGAGATGGAGTTCAGTCAATACATGGATATTGCGAGCGTTCAGAGTGCATTGTCCCTTACCAGTGAGGAAACTGCAATAAATCATCTTACGATAGAGCCCTTGAACGCGGAATATAATTTGGAAAATACAAAACAGTACGCCACACGCTTTTCTGTGACTTTCAAAGATGTAAGCCTGTCAGACGGCGTAGTTGTTTCTGTTACCGAAAGCGCAATGAATTATGCCGGAACAGCAATGGAATCAGTGTACACTTCCGAAACGCTGACGGCCTCCGTCCGCCCAGAATGCATTGTGGCACAGGATACAGTATCAGTCGGCTTATATAAGGACGTTGAAATTTCCCTGGCTTTGCAGCCCGGAGGCATAGCGCAAGAATTGGTAATAAAGAATTTGTCGCCCGCTTTGATTGGCGTATCAGAGACTGTTACAACCAATGCGGACGGAATTGCGATGATTTCTGTAAACGGTAAATTGCCAGGAACCGGTTTACTGCAAATCACTGAGCCGGTATCCGGCTTGCATAAAACCATTACGGTTTATGTGGGGCTTGACTCGCCCGGTCAATCCGCCATCCTAGACGCGGTAAGAAACGGACAGACCCTTGAAGTGAGCCTGAAAGCCGCCGGGGCGGGGACTGTCTACTGTGCGGAGTACGATGGGGATGGAAAACTTCTATCAGTTCAAATGCATCCCGTTTCGGGAGGTGAACAGTCGGTGAGTTTCACGTTAAAAGAAAGCGGGGCTGCCTGCCGTAAAATCTTCCTGCTGAATCCGGAATTTATGCCTCTGTGTACTGCAAAAACAGTTTGAAGTACACAGAGCCCCAGGCATGCAGGCTTTTCATTTCTGTATACGCTATAATCCTGTTTTCAACACTTGAAATGATTAACAAAGCCGGAACTCCTTGTAGAATAAGGAAATTCCGGCTTTTTCTATTTGTTCTGTAGCCTCTTGACAAATTTACCAATTAGTGGTACTTTTATTACATGATATAGTATGTAACTGTACGGCAGGCATTAACTATGCATTAAGATCAATGGGATATCTATGCATATTAATGCCTTTTTTGTGCGTGAAAACGGATAAAATGCATAGAATATCCCCATCTTACTTATTACAGGAGGGATTGTCATGAAGGACAAAATTTTTGGTGTACTGCAGCGTGTCGGAAGATCATTTATGCTCCCGATCGCAATCCTGCCAGTGGCAGGTCTGTTACTTGGTGTAGGCGGTTCGTTTACCAATGAGACCATGTTAAAAGCTTATGGACTTATGGGAATCATGGGACCGGGGACGATGCTGCATGCGATTTTGCAGGTTATGAGCGCCGCCGGAGATATCGTGTTTGCCAATCTTCCGATTATCTTTGCCATGGGTGTTGCCATCGGTATGGCAAAGAAGGAAAAAGAAGTGGCCGCTCTGTCGGCGGCGATTGCATTTTTCATTATGCATGCTTCCATTGGCGCCATGATCGTAAATAACGGCGGATCAGAATCCATGTTGGAGGGTGCTACTACGTCCGTGGTGGGGATTACGTCCTTGCAGATGGGTGTTTTTGGCGGTATCATTGTAGGTCTTGGCGTGTCCGCACTGCATAATAAGTTTTATAAGATAGAATTGCCTCAGGTACTATCTTTCTTCGGCGGGACGCGATTTGTACCTATTGTCTGCGGCCTTGCCTATACGGTAGTAGGCATTCTGATGTTTTTCATATGGCCTGTGATTCAGCAGGGAATCTATGCCATCGGCGGTGTGGTACTTGAGTCCGGCTATGTTGGAACCTGGGTCTATGGTTTGATGGAGCGTGCGCTCATTCCTTTCGGGCTTCACCATGTGTTTTATCTTCCTTTCTGGCAGACGGCTCTGGGCGGAACCATGGAAGTGGGAGGACGCGTAGTAGAAGGCGCCCAGAATATTTTCTTTGCGCAGCTTGCAGACCCGACGGTAGAACAATTCGCAGTATCGGCTACCCGCTTTATGGCTGGTAAATTCCCGCTGATGATCTTCGGCCTTCCGGGTGCGGCGCTGGCCATGTATAAAGTGGCAAAGCCGGAGAAAAAAGAAGCAGTGGCAGGCCTTTTACTTTCCGCGGCACTGACCTCAATGTTGACCGGTATCACGGAGCCTCTGGAATTTACATTCTTGTTTGTGGCGCCGCTTCTGTATGTGATTCACTGTGTTTTTGCAGGACTTGCATATATGCTGATGCATGTGTTTTCTGTCGGTGTAGGTATGACTTTCTCCGGCGGCCTGATCGATATGTTCCTGTTTGGTATCCTGCAGGGGAATGCGAAGACCAACTGGATCTGGATCGTGGTAGTAGGTGTTGTATATTTTGCTGTATATTACCTGCTGTTCTTGTTTTTGATTGCAAAAATGGATTTAAAGACGCCTGGAAGAGACGACAGCGAGGAAGTGAAATTGTACCGCAGAAGTGATGTGGACGCAAAGAAAAACGGCGGCGCGGGGGCAAACGGCGCGGTTTCCGAGGAGGACGCGCTTTCCGAAGCCATCACGAGAGGTCTTGGCGGCAAGAAAAATATCTCTGATGTGGACTGCTGCGCGACAAGGCTTCGCTGCACCGTGCATAAATCAGAGTTGGTAGACGACGGTCTGTTAAAATCCACCGGCGCTTCCGGCGTAGTCCATAAAGGAAACGGCGTACAGGTCATTTACGGCCCAAGAGTTACAGTGATTAAATCTAATCTGGAAGATTATCTGGAGACGGCTCCGGATGAAGAATACATTCCGAATGCCGGTACAGCAGCTAGAGAAACTGCTCCTGTTCAGGAAAAAACGACCGGAAAAGTGGTAAAATCAGATATCATATACAGCCCGGTAAACGGAACAGCGGCAGATTTATCTGAAACGCCGGACGAAGCATTTGCAGGAAGGATGATGGGAGACGGCGCGATGGTCATTCCGGAGGACGGAGAAGTCAGAGCGCCGGAGGACGGAGAAGTCAGCTTTGTATTTGAGACAAAGCACGCCATCGGGTTTGAGACCGCGTCCGGAATCGCCATGCTGCTTCATATGGGAATTGATACCGTAAATTTAAACGGGCAGGGATTTGAGGTATTTGTAAATAACGGAGATAAAGTAAAAAGAGGCGACCTTCTGATGAAGATGGACGTGGAATTTTTAAAGAAAAACGCGCCGTCTCTGGCATCGCCGGTGCTTTGCACGGAATTAACCGATCATCAGAAGATCCGTCTGTTAAAAACAGGCAATGTAAAAGCAGGAGACGAGCTGTATGCAGTAGATACTTACGAAAGCTAAATGGTTTACATTGACTGAATGTCTGTGGGGGAGAAAAGTATGTACAGAGTGAAGAAGACGTTGAACCACAATACGGTGATTGTCATTGGAATGGATGACAACCGAGAATACCTTTTGATCGGAAAGGGAGTTGGATTTGGAAAAAAGGTCAGTGAGCGGATGGAAGCGCCGGAAGGCTGTACTGTCTATTCTCTTCAGGAGAAGACAGAACGGGGTTCGGCGACGGAGCTTGTAAAAGATCTTAATCCGGTCTTTTTGGAGATCGCAGAGCAGGTATTAAAAGAAGCAGAGAGCGTCTTTGGCAAGATCGATTGGAGCATACTTTTCCCTATGGCGGACCATATCGCGTTCGCGGTAAAAAGGATACAAAACAAAGAGCAGATCAGCAACCCGCTGACCGGGGATATACGGGCGCTGTTCCATATGGAATATAAGACGGCGGAATGCATTATCCCTATATTAAAAGAACGGTTGGGGATTGAGATAGATGAACATGAAGTGGGATATATCGCCCTTCATATCCATTCTGCTATTGAGGATGAGAATGTGGCGCTTTCTATGCAGATCGCCAGGACGCGCCGGGAATGTATTCAGATGGTGGAGGAAGAGACAGGATTATCTATTGATGTGATGTCCCTGTCTTACAACCGGCTTATGAACCATGTGCGCTATATGGCGGCGCGGGCCATGAAAGGTGAAAGACTAAGGCTGGACATGAACGACTATATGTCTGTAAAATTCCCGGATGAATTTCGGATAGCTTCTACGGTGTGCGGCCATCTGGGAAAATATTTGAAAAAGCCGCTGGATCCGGTGGAGATTGGGTATCTGGCAATGCATATACAAAGAGTGTCCGCAGAGCAGGAGGGGGGTGCGCCCCGGTAAATGGAAAAACCGGTCGTTTCTACAGCAGAGATCAGCTGTGGGACGACCGGTTCTTTTATATTCTGTGGGGGATACTTGAAAGAAAAAAAGGGGAATGCTATAATTGAGGGCAAGTACAAAAGAAAGCATGCGTATATCGTCATTACAGACGAATCGCAGAGAAACAAAAGAACATGATCAGATGGCTGAAAAACATATTCAGAAAACATATAGCAGATGAGAAAACTTCGGTCGAAGTGACCGGAAAACATGCGGAACTTCTTGCATGGGAACAGTTTGTGGAAACACTGCATGATGCAGACCATTATATCTCCAGAAAAGAGTATCTGCCGGAGGTTCAGCGATTTTCGGAGACCATGCAGTTCATTAAAATGATCGACGAGAATCATCTCTTGGAAGATTACTGCCAGAAGAACGGGTTTTTGATCGAAAAAGCAAGAGATTTATATGCAAAATACGAGCATATAACCGACCTGGTGGATCAGATCAATGACAGCTATGTGAGTCGGAAGCTGGCCGAAGAAAAGGACTACCTTGATGAGATCTTGAAGGACATAGATCCGGTGATCCGGCTGGATGAAGACCAGAGAAAAGCTGTTATCTCTGATGAGGATTATAGCCTGGTTATCGCCGGCGCCGGCGCGGGGAAAACGACGACGGTGGCGGCCAAGGTCAAATATCTGGTAGAAAAGCAGCGTGTTGATCCCGGCCAGATCCTTATTATCTCCTTTACGAATAAGGCGGTCAACGAGCTTCGGGAAAAGATCAACCGGGACTTAAATATTCCGTGCCCCATCGGCACCTTTCATGCTACCGGCAATACGATCCTTCACAAAAATGATCCGGAAAAGCTGAATATTGTAGACGGGAGCAAACTGTATTACTGCGTGCAGGGGTATTTTCGGGATACGATTCTCAAAGACCCCAGTGTGGTCAACAGCCTGATTTTGTTTTTTGCTTCTTATTTTGACACGCCCTATGAGGGTGATGATCTCAATCATTTTTTTAATCATATGGCTAAAGCTAATTACGCAACCATGCGGAGTGAGCTGGATGATTTTAAAGAAGAAGTGATCGACCGGAAGAGCAGGAAGAAAATTACGATTCAAAATGAGATCGTCAGATCCATTCAGGAGGTGGAAGTCGCCAACTTTCTCTATCTCCATGGAATAGATTATGTATATGAACCTGTCTATCCATACCATATCCTGATGTCTTCCAAGCCTTATACCCCTGATTTTAAAATTACCCAGGGAGATCATACCGCCTATATTGAACATTTTGGTATTACCGAGGACGGAAAGAATTTTCTGTACGATGAGGAGACGCTGGCGGCATACAAAAAGGCGATCCATGATAAGATCCGTCTGCATCGGCAGCATGGAACCGAACTGATCTATACCTTTTCCTCTTATAAGGATAAGCGGAGTATCTCGGAACATCTGGAAGAAAAACTGCTGGAACATGGATTCCGGCTAAACAAACGCCCGAATGAAGAAATCGTGAAAAAGCTGATTGCTCTGGAGGAA
>CAJUMT010000047.1:0-7251 GCA_910587495.1 uncultured Lachnospiraceae bacterium
GCTGGCCCGGGCTTACAACAATTTGGCAGACCCAGGCAAGCCGGAGGGCATTGACATGTTCAGGCGGGCCATCGGCCTGCTAAAGCGCCATGAGGAATACTTTGAGGGAGACCATTTCTGGAACTTCCGCATGGGATATGCCTATTATCATTTAGACCAGGAAGGTATTGCCCTGCGCTATTTTGAAAAGAGTGTACTTATTTTCCCGCTCCATGAAGGTCTGTCAGGATTGAGAAAGATAAGGAGTGTAACAATACATGAAAAAAGAGATGACAATATCGGAAATTATGGTGAAAATGATTGCGTATTCCAATGGAAATGTTCATGACATTCAGCATTTTCTGAAAGTATACGCTTACGCAAAGACTATAGCCGAATGTGAGGGAGTCTCTCCCCTGCAGCAAAAAACGGTGGAGACAGCGGCGATCCTTCATGATATTGCCTGTCCGTTGTGCAGGGAAAAATATGGTAACACCAACGGTAAATATCAGGAACTGGAAGGGACAGCGCTCGCGGAAGATTTTCTGAAAGACACGGGCCTGCCGGAAAATTTGATAAAGCGGGTGGTTTTTTTAGTGGGTCATCACCATACGATTGATGCCGTTGACGGAATTGATTACCAGATCCTATTGGAGGCCGATTATCTGGTAAATACGGACGAATCAAAATATTCCGCAGCGAATATTGAAAACGCGAGAAAAAGATTATTTAAGACGCCCACGGGTACTACTCTTTTACGCTCTATTTATCAAAAGAGAGTGTAAAAGAAAAATAAAGATATGGAGAGAACAGTTATGGAAGAAAAAAAACAAAGACAGATTAAAGGAATCCGAATCAGTACAGTAAATATAGTTATGATATTGATATCCTGCGTCCTGTATATCCTTCTTATTTCGGCAACCATCCGTGCTTTAGGCAAATACGAAGAAGTACATAATTCCATGGAGGATTACATTGCCTGCGAAGAAAGCAGCACGCTTCTGACAGAGGGGTCCGCATATCTGACAGAACAGGTGCGCCTTTATACAGTGACGATGGAGCCTGAATATATGGACAACTACTTTACGGAGGTACATGTGACCGGGCGCAGAGAGATGGCATTAGAGCAGCTAAAGACGTATTATGGAGGCGATGCGGCATATAAGTATCTTTTGGAGGCGCTTCAGCATTCTAATGATCTGATGAATGAAGAGATCTATGCAATGCGATTGATTTCACAGGCGCAGGGGTATGACGAGGCCAGCTTGCCGGAGGAAGTACAGTCAGTTGTTTTAAAAGAGACAGATCAAAAATTAAGTAAGGAAGATATGATCCAGAGAGCCAGGGAGATTGTTTTTGACAGCAGCTACCAGGAAGCCAAAGATCGGATCGCAGGAAGCGTTGCCAGCTCCATGGAAAGTATTCATGAGATGACGCATCAGAAAATGCTTGACAATACAGATGAATTGGCATCTACAATGGCAATGCAACGAAGGCTGATCAGCGTGCTGTTTGTGGAGACCATTACTACTTTTATTATGATTATTATGCTGATCATTAAACCTCTGCGGGTTCATGTTAACTGCATCAAGGAAGAAAAGATGATGGAGGTTACAGGCTCCTATGAATTTAAATATCTGGCGCTGACTTATAATGATATTTTTGAGGTCAAAAATGCAAATGAGGCCATGCTGCGTTACCAGGCGGAACATGACCCATTGACTGGCATTGTGAACCGGGGCGGATTTGAGCATTTGAAAAC
The DNA here is from genome assembly GCA_910587495.1 of uncultured Lachnospiraceae bacterium. Taxonomy (GTDB): domain Bacteria; phylum Bacillota; class Clostridia; order Lachnospirales; family Lachnospiraceae; genus Hominiventricola. The sequence continues at coordinate 1,742 of CAJUMT010000047.1, forward strand.
CATGTTCCGGATGAATCAGATTCCTCTGGGTTTTTTGATTGTTGATGTGGATAAATTTAAGCTGGTCAATGACGGGTATGGTCATGAAGTAGGTGATCAGGTACTTAAAAAAGTGGCAAAACTTTTGAAGGAAAAATTTCGTGCCTCAGATTATCCGGCGCGGATCGGCGGAGATGAATTTGCCGTGATTTTACCCAACGTGACAGTAGATTTGAGCATGATCATAGAGAAAAAGATTACGGAACTGAACGATATTTTGATGCATCCAAATGACGGATTGCCGCAGGTATCTTTAAGCGTAGGCGGGGCTTTTTCAGAGAGCGGATTTACGGACGATTTGTACAAAAAAGCGGACGAGGCGCTGTATGAAGTGAAAGAAAACGGGCGCTGTGGATGTAGATTTTATCAAAATTAACAAAAAGTTTAGCGGAAACTTAACCCCTTGCCTTATTGACAAACAACCTGTTTTTCCAGTATAGTGACTTTAGTTTACATAATGGAAAGGCGGTATGGATTGAGAAAACAACTGAAAGAAAAAATATTTGAGTCTCTGGCTTCAGTGCTACCGATCACTGCGATTGTACTGGTTTTGAGCATTACCATCGCTCCGGTTTCAGCAGGTACGTTGGTGTTGTTTCTGTTTGGTGCGGTTCTTTTGATTTTTGGCATGGGTGTGTTTACGTTGGGCGCAGATCTGGCCATGACACCCATGGGAGAAGGCATGGGTATTGAGATGAGCAAATTCAGGAAGGTAATTTGGCCCATTTTGTTAAGCTTTGTCTTTGGGGTCATTATCACTATGGCGGAACCGGATCTGCAGGTGCTGGCAGAACAGGTTCCGGCTATTCCCAATATGGTGATCGTTTTAGCAGTGGCCGGAGGTGTAGGTGTCTTTATGATGATTGCCATTGCCAGAATGTTTTATGAGATTCCATTGAACAGGCTTTTATTTATTTTCTATGGAATTGTTTTTTTGGCGGCTGCGTTTGCTCCGGCATCTTTTATTCCGGTATCTTTTGACTCTGGTGGTGTGACTACAGGTCCTGTTACGGTTCCTTTTATTATGTCCATGGGCGTGGGTCTTGCGGCTCTTAGGAGCGACAGGCATTCAGGGGAAGACAGTTTTGGCCTGGTGGCGTTGTGTAGTATCGGTCCGGTGCTGGCGGTGCTGATTCTCGGGATATTCTATCAGCCGGATTCCGCCGCGTATGAGATGAAGGAAATTGCGCAGATTGACACAACGGTGGACGCTGCAAGAGAGTTTATGCAGGCATTTCCCGAATATATGAAAGAAGTTGCCATGGCCGTTCTGCCCATTGCAGGTATGCTTTTTTTATTCCAGATTGGAACGAAAAGATTCCGGAAGCGGAAAACATTAAAGATTGTCGGAGGTCTTATTTATACATATGCTGGTCTTGTACTTTTTCTGACTGGCGTTAATGTGGGTTTTATGCCTGCCGGACAGTTTTTAGGAGCGGCTATTGGCGCGCGCAGAGACAATTATCTTTTGATTCCCATTGGTATGCTTATGGGATATTTTATCGTGGCAGCCGAGCCTGCTGTACATGTATTGACCAAGCAGGTGGAGGAGGTATCCAACGGTTCTGTTTCGGCCGGGTCTATGAAGACGGGGCTTTCCATTGGCGTGGCAGTTTCTGTGGGAATTTCTATTTTGCGCATTCTTACAGGTATTCCGATCCTGCATTTTCTGATTCCTGGATACCTGATTTCCCTTCTTTTGACTTTTTTTGTTCCTAAGATTTATACAGGTATCGCTTTTGACTCCGGCGGTGTTGCCAGCGGTCCTATGACGGCAGCCTTTCTTTTGCCTTTTGCCATGGGTGCCTGCGAGGCGGCAGGAGGCAATATTTTGACGGATGCTTTTGGCGTGGTGGCTATGGTGGCTATGACGCCTCTGATTACCATACAGACTTTGGGACTTGCGAGCGAACTTAGAAAGCATGCAAGAAGCAGATACTTAAAAGACCAGTTTGAGCAGATTGAAGATATCGTATTGTACTTTGATGACTGATAGACAGCGAAGCGGAACTATAAATAGAAAGCAGGTGGGCAGATGGAAACGAGGACAGAACGTCCAAAACTGATGGTTTCTATTGTAGAGCGAAGAAGGGGAAAAGATATGATTCGGCTTTATGATAGGGAAGGTGTAAGTTTTCATTATCAGACGGTGGGGAGGGGTACAGCCACTTCTGAGATTATGGATATTCTGGGGCTGGAGTCCCGGGATAAAGATATTGTTTTGAGCTTTGCACCGGCATCTTTGATAGATCAGCTGGTATACAGAATGAGCAATGAACTTAGAGGAAGCGTGGACACCAAAGGAATCTTTTTTGATCTTCCTCTGACCGGCATGAGTAATATGATTGCCGCTGCTTTAAGCCTTCCCATCGGTGATAAGGCGAAAAGGGAACCGACGCCTAAAATTACAGATACACTTTTGGAAAGAAAATTTAAGACAGAGAGTCATGATACAGGAAAGGAAAGACCAAATATGTCTTCTGAAAACAAACACAGTCTGATCTTGATCAGTGTAAACCAGGGATATACAGAAACAGTGCTGGATACGGCAAGGAAACTTGGCGCCAGGGGCGGCACAATCCTGCGTGCCAGATGGAGTGGCGTGAAAGCTTTGGAGAAATATCATGGTATTTCCCTTCAGACAGAAAAAGAGATTATGGTTATCATTGTTCCCAATGAACTTCGCAACAGGATTATGGACGCAGTCAATGAAAAGCACGGACTTAAGACGGAAGCCCAGGCCATTGTATGTAGTGCGAACGTAGACCACTTCGCACCGATTTAACAAGCGCGTAACAGCGCTTTTTTTGTTTGCGCGCCGTTCGGAAAACCTGGATAAACAGTCTTTTATATTCTTTTGACTTTAGGATACCAGGATGGTATAATGTCGCAAGACCAAATCTAATAAACCGCAGGAGGAATTGCCCAGTGAGTCAATGTATATTTTTTTCCGATCAGGACAGGACATTTACAATACATACAAGGAATACCACATACCAGATGCAGATAGACCGTTATGGATTTTTGCTGCACCTTTATTATGGCCGCAGGAGTAAAGGCTGCATGGATTATCTTTTGACTTATGCGGACAGAGGATTTTCCGGCAATCCGTATGATGCAGGGACTGACCGTACCTATTCCATGGACGCTTTGCCCCAGGAACTTCCTTGTCAGGGGACGGGAGATTACAGGAGTCCCGCAGTCATTATAAAAAATGCGGACGGCTCGTACGGCTGTGATTTTCGTTATCAAAGTTATCATATTTCTGAGGGAAAATACCGTATTCCGGGACTTCCGGCGGTCTATGGAGAGGAAGAAGAGGCGCAGACGCTTGAAATTCATATGGAAGATCCGACTTCCAAAGTAAAGATTACGCTTTTGTATGGGGTGCTGCCGGAACTGGATATTATAACCAGAAGCGCATATATCGAAAATGCATGCGAAGGGAAAATCTATCTGGAGAAAGCCCAGGTGGCGTGTCTGGACTGGGTATCCGGTGAATACGACCTGCTCAGTTTTTATGGCCGCCATGTGATGGAACGCAACAGGCAGAGGACGAAAGTTTCCCACGGCGCGCAGGTGATTGGCAGCCGGAGGGGAACTTCCAGCCATCAGTACAATCCGATGATGATCCTGGCGGGTCGTGACACAACGGAGGACGCAGGCATATGCTACTCCATGTCTTTTTTGTACAGCGGAAATTTTAAAGGTGAGGTAGAGAAGGATCAGTATGGCCAGACCCGCGCCCTTTTGGGACTTTCTGATGAATTGTTTTCCTATCCGCTTATGCCGGGAGAGATCTTTTATGTGCCTGAAGTCGTTTTGTCCTGCAGCAGCAGCGGATTGGCCAGACTGTCACAAAATCTGCATCTATGCTTTAGGACGCATCTGTGCAGAGGAAAATATAAAGACTGCGCCCGTCCGGTCCTCTTGAACAGCTGGGAAGCCTCTTATTTTGAATTTACCGGCGAATCGATCTATCAGCTTGCCGGACAGGCGGCGGATCTTGGTATGGATATGATTGTCATGGATGACGGATGGTTCGGAAAGCGTGACGACGACAACAGCGGGCTGGGCGACTGGTATGTAAATGAAGAGAAACTGGGAGAGTCTTTGGAGAGCCTGATTAGCAGGATCAACGCGCTTGGTATCAAATTTGGGATCTGGTTTGAACCAGAAGCGGTCAACGAGGACAGCGATTTGTATCGGACGCATCCGGATTGGGCATTTGCGGCCCCGGGCCGCCATCCGGTGCGGGGAAGGAATCAGCTCATCCTGGATTTTTCCAGAAAAGATGTGGTGGACGCCCTGTTTGAGGCAGTGTGTAAGATTCTGGATCAGGGAAATATTGAGTATTTGAAATGGGATATGAACAGAAGCCTGTCTGACTGCTATTCCCACTGTACAGAAGACCAGGGCAGGGTCATGCATGACTATGTGCTGGGACTGTATGATTTTCTGGAACGGCTGGTACAAAGATATCCGAATCTTCTGCTGGAAGGCTGCAGTGGCGGCGGCGGTCGTTTTGACGCAGGCATGCTGTATTATACGCCGCAGATCTGGTGTAGTGATAATACAGACGCATTGGATCGTATTCGTATACAGTATGGCACTTCCTTTGGATATCCGGTTTCATCGGTGGCTTCCCATGTGTCGGCGGTTCCAAATCATCAGACAGGTCGTGTGACTCCGTTTAAGACCAGAGGGGTGACTGCTATGGCGGGTATGCTTGGCTATGAACTGAACCCGAAGACGCTTTCGGAGGCGGAAAAAGAGCAGGTCCGCAGGCAAATTCAAACATACAGAAAGTTTGAGCCTTTGGTTCGGACCGGTCTGTATTATCGGCTGACAGATCCGTTCAAAGACGAAGCGGCTGCATGGGAATTTATAAAAGAGGACGGCAGCGAAGTGCTGGTCAGTACGGTTATGTTGGAACTGCATGGCAATATGCCCACAACTTATATTTGTTTGAAAGGATTGACGCCCGGCAGTCTGTATGAGGAACAGAAGAGTAAAAAAGTATATGGTGCAGACGCATTAATGGAAGCCGGGATACCGCTTCCGGAAGAGATGGGGGAATATCGCTCCCGCCAGATGCATTTTATCAGAATTGACCAATGATGAACGGCTTTTTTGGTGAATATGGAAGAAATGAAAAAAATAACTATAGTGTATGGCTATCCGTTTGAGAATATGGTAAACTGATATTACGCAGTAGGACAACCGATTGCCATATAAAATACGAGACTAAAGTCAGAGGTAATGTATGATGGAAAAGATATTGGCCATTACTGAGGATTATCTGTACATCCCGGTCTGTGCGGACAAGGAAGACAGAAGGATGGAGATTTATCTTGAGGAAGAAGGACTTTTGAAGAAGCTTCATGAATTTATGGTTCCCATTGACCAGACGGAAACTTTTGCCTGCAATTATTATGCGGAGATTCCTGTAAAGGAATTAAAAGGCCGGC
>CAJUMT010000047.1:7261-18799 GCA_910587495.1 uncultured Lachnospiraceae bacterium
ACACGACGCTCTTCCGATCTTTAAAAGGCCGGCAGGTGCGTATACAGGCGGATATGCCAGTTTCTTATGCGGACAGGATATACAACGGCAAAAAGCAGGCGGAGCCGGAGCTGGAGAGGCCTTTGATCCATTTTGCTGCTCATACAGGCTGGACCAACGATCCCAACGGCTTGGTTTATGCAGACGGTGTGTATCATTTGTATTTTCAGTATAATCCTTTCGGGCTTGTATGGAACAATATGACTTGGGGACACGCGGTGAGCAGGGATCTGCTGCATTGGAGTCAGGAAGATTCGGTTATGTTTCCGGATGAAAGCGGTGTCATGTTTTCCGGATGCGGACTTAATAATGAGCGGGGGCTGCTGGATCTTCCAAAGGATGCTCTTTTGTTCTTCTATACCGCAGCCGGCGGCGGCAATGAATGGAGCAAAAACCTGGAATTTACCCAGAAGATTGCCTACAGCCTTGACGGCGGCAGTACCTTGGTGAAAATGAAAGAGCCCTGCCTTCCGACTTTGGCTAAAGAAAACCGCGATCCGAAGGTGTTCTGGCATGAAGCATCCAAAGCGTATGTGATGTCTCTTTTTATGAAAGATAATGATTTCGCGATCTTCCGTTCTCAGGATTTGATACACTGGGAACAGTCGGACAGCTTTACATTACAGGATGCGTGGGAGTGTCCGGATCTTCTTTTTCTGACTTCTGAAGAAGGGGAGACCTGCTGGTTTTTCTGGTCTGCAGACGGATTTTACTATCAGGGTGACTTCGATGGGTATCGTTTCCGGACGGACGGTGTGAAGCATTATGCGTATGTTAATCGTATCGCATATGCTGCTCAGTCTTATTCGGGCGTGAAAGACCGCGTAATCAGTATCCCATGGCTTCGGCTGCCTAATGACGGCAGGAATTTTACAGGTGCTTACGGAATCCCGGTAGAGCTGTCCTGTAAAAAGACGCCGGAAGGATTTGCGCTTCTTCAAAAACCTGTAAGGGAATTAAAAGAACACGCAAAGAAAATGGAAAGCAGCGCCTTGGAGCGCGCGGACGGACAGATTGTTTATCGAAACATGGGGGATAAAAAAGCAGTTCTGATTGAAATGCATATGGAAGATACAATGCAGAAAACCTATACCTGGAAGGTAAATAAAAGCCTTGTGGAATATACGCCAAAAAGCGGTATATTCACTGTAGATGGGGAATCCTGGCAGACATGCACAGGATGCAGGGAGTTTATGTTCCTTTTGGATGACCGGATTCTGGAAGTATTTTTCGATGGAGGTGCGCAGACAGGGACCTTCGCCCTTCGTGAAAAAGATATGGTGTTTGAAACGACGAGGGAAACAGTCGTGGATTATGCAGTTTATGAAATAGTGTAAGAGAAATGGAGAATGGTATATGGCGACCTTAAAAGATGTAGCAAAGGAGGCGGGCCTGACTACCAGTACGGTATCCCGGGTATTAAATAACAGGGGATATATCAGTGATAATGCGCGGAAAAAAGTAGACGACGCAATGAAAAAACTGGATTATTACCCTAATGAAGTAGCCAGATCGCTTCACGGGAAAAGTACAAATACAATAGGCCTGATCGTTCCTCATATTCGACATCCGTATTTTGCGGAGACGATCAGCAATTTAGAAGACCAGGCTTATAAAAAAGGTTATAAAATTCTTTTGTTCAACTCCCAGAGTGTGCATGAGAAAGCAGTGGAGTATGTCAATACTTGTGTGGGGAACCGGGTGGCGGGGATTATTCTGTGCAGCGGTTCGGTTCCTATGGAAGTATTTGAAGGGATCGGTGTACCGATTATTACGATGGAGCGTTTTCTGGAGAACGGAACCGCGTCTGTGGAATGTGATAATAAACAGGGAGGCGCTATGGCTGCGGAGAAGCTGATTTCCTGCGGCTGCAGGCACCTGCTCTATATTGGAAATGTCAACAGCGTATCTATGCCGGCGGACTTGCGGGCAGAAGGTTTCCGCGATGTATGCGAAAAGCGGAAAGTATTCTATAAGGAGTTTTCCACTGAAGAGCCGCAGTATAATAATATGAGATATGATGAACTGCTGAATAACATATTGAAAAAATATCCTGAAACAGACGGTGTGTTTGCAAGCAGCGATTTCATCGGTGCGCAGATCCTGCAGACCTGCCAGAAACTTGGAATAAGAGTGCCGGAAGATATGAAAGTTGTCGGTTTTGATGATGTGAATCTCGCAAGCCTTACAACGCCGCAGCTGACTACGATTCATCAGCCGATTAAAGAAATGGCGGAGACCGCGGTCCGGTTGCTGGATGATTCGGTGGCGGGTAAGATGGTGCCGAGAAGGACAGTATTGCCGGTGAGGCTGGTGGAGCGGGGGACGGCATAAAAAACCGTGCCTGCCTTTTGGGCAGTATAGAGAAAAATTTCACAGCCCTTTAAAAACAGACGGCTGCGCCGGGTATATTTGCCCGCTGCAGCCGTTTGTTTTGCGTCATTTTTCCACCAGTTCCCGTACCAATGTCTCGCAGTCTTTTAAATGCTCTGTATTGGCAATAATTACCGCATAAAGGTCTTCTTTTTCCTCGTTCTGATTATATTTCTCTTCAAATTCCGTCCCCTTCAAATTCACCGCATAATATCCGTCAATTCCGTCTGCCGGGTTTACATGCCCATTTTCGTCCACTGTCAGATTAGCGGTATCATACACAAGACGTCCCTCCTTTTCCAGAGTAGAAAAAAGTTCTTTTGATATGCCCCTTTCCAGCGGCATACATGCATTAAGCGCCAGCAGATAACTGTACATGTCTGGTCCGCAGACCGCTACGTCCATGCGAAGGGAAGATACCGTCGTCATGACTTCAATCTCCTGTACATAATAATACTGATTGTCATAATCAAAAGGCTGGTCCAGATTCACATCCACAGCCCCTGGTTTGCCGTCCGAAGTAAGCTCTTCGATAAACTGGTCGAACCAGAGTCGGCAGTTATCTTCCGTATTCAATACAACACAGACCCGCAGACGGCAGGGCTTTTGCCCCTCCCAGATCATATGAGCGAATGTACAGATCGTTACAATTGCAAAAACGAGAGCCAGGATATACCATTTATAATAATCCCAGATAAATCCAATCTTTTTCTTTCCGGAAAGCCTTTTAAAAGTATCTAAATCCCGACGTACTTCCTGTAAAAACACGGAAGGTTCTTTACTCTTCATCCTTGTTCTCCTCGTCCTCAAGTATAAATGAAAGCGGTTTTAAGTTTTCGGCGGTATCGGCGTGAATGTCAGGCAGCCAGGGTTTTAGTATAGAAGCAATCAACACAGATTGAAACTCACATACAAGTCCGAAAGCGATAAAGATAAGCCCTGGCAGTATATGGCAGACCCATAATCCGAACGCAAGGATAAAAAGCATCAGGAGCGTCAGCCCTGTATGCCGTATGGAAAGCGTGAAAGCCCAGATCAGAATTTCTTTATTGCTTTTCTCAAACTTTGCCAGCAGAGGAAATGCGTACAAGGTGATAAAACTCCACAGCAGGAACATGACGGCAAAAAATACCATAAAAAAAGTATAGATACCTGTACCCGCCCGGTAGCATATCCACACATCCGCCATCAGAAAAGTGCCGGTCAGCGTAAGGGGAATACCCAGCAGGATCCCCTGACGGAAATTTTGTCTGAATGAGCGGAAAAAATCCTGGGTTACCGAGAACCCCTCATTGCGGACCAGATGGATCATGGAATAAAAAAGAGCGGTTGTCGCCGGGCCGATGGTAATCACAGGAATACAGCACAAGAGCCAAAGTACGTTTAATACAAATATATCGAAGATTTTTCCCATTCCCAGCCAGAAAGGGTTGTCCGGATTAAATAAGCGATCCATAGAAGCGCCTCCTTTTATGTATTGCGACTATTGTAACAAAAATGAAAATATAAAGCAATCTATATGTAATGATATGACAAATATATCAATTGATTAACATGTTTAAAAACAGGTAAAAACAATGGTTTGTCCATAAAATTGTTGAAAATTAACAAAAATCTGGTAGAAATTATGATGATAATTACCTGAAATTTGTTGAGTATGACAAAAAATGTGATAAACGATTGACATACAAAGGTGAAAGTGATAATATTTAATCACGAAAACTTGATATATACCTGAGGGCAGATTTTAAGTCCCATGAAAGTTGCTAGCGCTTTCGTGAAAGGAACAGACAAGCGCCTTTAGGGTACATATTAAGAAAATATTTTTTTCATTCATAAGGAGGAGATACGAATATGAAAAAGAAGTTACTTGCGACAATGCTCGTAACAGCGATGGCAGTTTCAGCAACAGCCTGCGGAGGCGGAGGTTCAGACACTCCGGCAAGCTCTGACGGAGAGGGTGGAAGTTCAGGTGGTTCAGGAACGGCAATCACGATCTTCAACTCCAAGAGCGAGATCCAGGATCAGTTCGTGCAGATGGCTGAGAAGTACAGTGCAGAGAAAGGTGTAGACGTAGAAGTTTATTACTCAAACGATACGGTTGCGGCTCACCTGGCCACCAGATATTCTGCGAATGATCCCTACACGCTTTCCATGGTAGACGCAAAAGACATCTACTCTCTTGGACCGGAGCATGCTGCCGACTTAAGCGATCAGGAATGGGTACAGAATACGGACTATGCTATTTCTGTGGACGGTAAAGTAATGGGATTTCCGGTATGTATCGAGGCCCGCGGACTGATGTACAATGCAACAGCTATCGAAGCGATCACTGGCGAAGAGTTCAAGCCGGAAGATTATGCGACTGTGGATGCATTCCAGGGATTGCTGGATAAACTGGTTGCAGGCGGCATGGAGACGCCGACCGGTATCATGAAAGAAGACTGGTCCTTAGCAGGGCATTTCCTCTCTGAGACTTACGAGGAGCAGCCGGATGTGGAGGCATTTGTAAAACAGCTTCACGAGGGAACCGCGGATCTGATCAACAATGAGAAATTCAATGCAAAAATGGATTACTTTGATACCATGATGAAATATAACTTCGCGGCAAGTTCGGCGATTGCTACTGAGCGTGAGGTGGCAGAGCAGAAGCTGGCAGAAGGTGAGATTGCGTTTATGTTCGGAGGAAACTGGGACTGGACCATGCTCAGCGCATATGATTACAGCGAGAAGATGGGTATGATGGCAGTACCGCAGAACACCAGCGACGGCACCAATGCGAAGATGGAAGGCGGCGGATCTAAGTACTTCTTCATCGATTCTTCCGAGAATACTTCCGAAGAACAGCGCCAGGCTGCAAAAGATTTCCTGAACTGGCTCGTACTGGATGCGGAAGGCAACAAGTTCCTGACTGAAGAGTGCAATCTTGTACCGGCGTACAGTAATATCAGCGCAGAAGCGCTTGACCCGTTATCTACTTCTGTAAAAGCATTTGCAGACGCAGGAAACCTGATTCCCAACTATGATTATCTGCCGGATGACCACTACTCCATCTGCGGCGCTTCCATGCAGAAATATCTGGCAGGCCAGGTTGACCGTGCAGGTCTTGCAACTGAGATTGAAAATTACTGGAAATCCACAACTCCTGTAGAACACTAAGGATTACCGGTAATTGACACAGAAGGGGGATATGAATTTATGAATACGAATACTACATCCTATAAGTGCAAACAGTATATGATGTTTGCCGGGGTTACGACCGTAGTGTTTGCAGCGGTGGTTATCGTACCGTTTATCTACGGCCTCTATCTGACCTTTACAAGTTGGGACGGTGTATCAAAAAGTAAACCTTTCGTAGCATTTGCGAACTATGCGGCTACTTTTGCAGACGGCGCGTACTGGCAGGCGCTTGGGCGGACGGTTATTTATTCTTTGATCGCTGTCATATTGGTAAATGTAGTGGCGTTTATCCTTGCGTTCCTTGTGACCAGTGGGGTAAAAGGGCAGAATTTCTTCCGCGCCGGGTTCTTTATCCCGAACCTGATCGGTGGTATTGTTCTTGGTTATATCTGGAAATTCGTGTTCAACCGTGCGTTTGTCGCTTTCGGTGAAGCGCTTTCCGTGGGGGCTTTGTCCACCTCCTGGCTGTCTACGACCAACGGAGCCATGCTCTGTCTGATCATTGTCTCGGTATGGCAGTATGCCGGCTATATGATGTTGATCTATGTGGCAGGCTTTATGAGCGTATCGGCAGATGTGCTGGAGGCGGCGAAGATTGACGGCTGTACGAATCTGCAGACCATATGGAACATTTCTGTACCGCTTATGGTTTCATCTTTTGTGCAGTGTCTGTTCCTGACCATCACACGCTGCTTTATGGTATACGATGTAAACCTTTCCCTGACAAAGGGTGAACCTTTCAACAGTTCTGTTATGGCGGCTATGCATGTGTACAATCAGGCTTTTACATATAAGAACTATGGTACCGGCCAGGCAGAGGCATTGATCTTGTTCGTTGTCTGCGCTGTAGTAGGTGTACTTCAGGTATACATCGGTAAGAAAGCGGAGGTGTCGGCGTAATGGATGCGAATGAAAGAGCTGCTCGTAATAAAAAGATCAACCATGCAATCAAAATTATTATTCTGGTTGCCCTGTTCATCTGCTTTATCTTTCCGTTTATACTGGTAGTGATCAACGTATTTAAGACAAAGGCAGATATTACTTCCAATCCGCTGGCTTTGATCGGAAGCCATGGATTTACTATGAAGAACTTCCCTGAAGCCATGCAGAAGATGGACTTCTGGCGTTCTTTCGGAAACTCGGCGATTATAACGATTCTTTCCACCATACTTACGATCCTGTTCGCTTCCATGACGGCTTATGTGATCGTGCGTAACAAGTGGAAAGCGTGCGGCGCCCTGTTCGGATTGATGATCGCGTCTATGGTCATCCCGTTCCAGGTTTTGATGATCCCGCTGGTATCTCTGTATGGAGGTATCTTCGGTATACTGAACCACCGTGCGACGCTTATATTCATGCATGTGGGATTTTCACTGTCCATGGCTACCTTTATGTTCCATGGCGCAATCAATACGAATGTGCCGATCTCTCTTGAAGAGGCGGCGACCATTGACGGATGCAACCGTTGGCAGACTTATTGGCAGATCGTGTTTCCGCTGTTAAAACCGACGATCGCAACAGTGGCAATTATCGACGCGATGGCATTCTGGAATGACTACCTTCTTCCCAGCCTTGTACTGGCAAGGAAAGAACTGTATACCATTCCGATTGCGACACAGGTATTCTATGGAACCTATTCCACAGATATAGGCCTTGTAATGGCGGCCCTGCTGTTGGCGATGCTGCCGATCTTAATACTGTATCTGTTCTTGCAGCGCTACATTGTAGAAGGTGTAACCTCAGGTGCGGTTAAATAAGAGGGAAATAACGACAATGTGATTTCACAGGCAGATGGGGCTGCGCGCTGAGAGTTTTAGTGTGGCAGCCCCATTTTACGCGTTTATATTTCAGGCAAAGGAGTTATGAGATGAAAAGAGAAGAAATATTTGAAAAACGTCTGGACGCGCGCCATGATGAGCTACGCTGGCTCTATATGGAATTATATAACAATGGAGATATGTTTGCGGAACTCTGTGAGAATATACACCGTTTTGCCCTGGAAAGGGATAAAGATCTTGCAAAACTGGACAAGGAAAGAGAGGAAGACCCAGGTTGGTTCAGAAAAAACGATATGCTGGGTATGATGCTTTATATAGACAATTTTGCGGATAATTTAAGCGGTGTGAAAGAAAAGCTTAACTATCTTTCTTCCTGCAATGTAAACTGTATTCACCTGATGCCGTTTCTGGAATCTCCTAAAGGACGCTCGGACGGAGGGTATGCAGTGGCGGATTTCAGGAAAGTGCAGCCTAAGCTTGGAAATATGGAAGAACTTGCAGACCTGGCAAAGGCATGCCATAAGAAAAAGATCAATCTGTGTATGGATTTTGTCATGAACCATACATCGGAAGATCACGAGTGGGCGAAGAAGGCAAGGCAGGGCGACGGAGAGTATATGAGCCGTTACTTTTTCTATGATAATCCGTCGATCCCTCAAGAATACGACCGGACGGTACCCCAGGTATTTCCTACCACAGCGCCTGGAAACTTTACCTATCTTAATGATATGGGCTATTATGTTATGACTACGTTCTATCCGTACCAGTGGGATTTGAATTACAGGAATCCGAGAGTTTTTAACGAAATGATGTATAATTTCCTCTTCCTGGCCAATCAGGGTATGGATATTATCCGGATCGATGCGGTTCCCTATATATGGAAAGAGCTTGGGACAAAATGCAGGAATCTAAAAGAGGTACATACGATCGTGCGTATGATGCGTATTATCTCGGAGATCGTATGTCCGGGCGTGCTGCTTCTGGGAGAGGTAGTGATGGAGCCGGAGAAAGTAGTGCCGTATTTTGGCACGGTGGAAAAGCCTGAGTGCCATATGCTCTATAACGTGACGACCATGGCAACCACCTGGCACAGCGTGGCTACCCGGGACACCCGTCTTTTGAAAAAGCAGATGGACATTGTGAACAGCCTGCCTAAAGATTATTTGTTCCTCAATTATCTGCGCTGCCATGATGATATCGGCTGGGGTCTTGATTATGGTACGCTGGGATATTGGGGCATGGAAGAGGTGAATCATAAGCGTTTTCTGAACCGCTATTTCACAGGCAATTTTGAAGGCAGCGAAAGCAGGGGAGAACTGTACAATGACGATCCGGTGACGCAGGACGCCCGCTTCTGCGGAACTACCGCTTCCATGTGCGGTATGGAGAGCGCGCTGTTTGAAAAGAATGAAGAGAAGCTTAACAACGCTATCCGGATGGATCTGATGCTGCATGCTTATATGTTTACCCAGTCCGGGATACCGATGCTTTACAGCGGGGACGAGATCGGCCAGCTGAATGATTATACATATAAAGACGATGAGGATAAATGGGCGGATTCGCGTTATATACACAGGGGAAAGTTCCGCTGGGATCTTGCGGCTAAAAATACGGATCCGAAGACGTCTCAGTATAAAGTCTTTACAGGTCTTTCCAAACTGGAAAAGATCCGAAGAGAGAGAAGCGTTTTTGACAGTAATGCGGCGGTTTATACTTATGATGTGAAAGATGACGCAATCCTTGCGATTTTAAGGGAGAATGAAAAAGAAGTATTTATCGGTATTTTTAACTTCTCCGATGAGGCCAGGACTGCGTGGATCGATGAGCCGGGCATCTGGACCGAGCTTTTCACTGGAGAAAAAAAGAAACTCGTCAACATATCTGTGGAAGGTCACGGATTTTTGTGGATGAGTCGAGAAAAATAAGGGCTGCCTTTGGCAGCCTTTATTTTTTGTCTGAGTCGTCTTTTTTTGATGATTCATCTGAGGGAATTGTAATAGATTCCATAGGATTTTTTGCGGTAATCTTGGCTTGCGTATCAGTCATAGCACCGGTGGCCATAGTGCATCGTCCGTCAAAGTACGCATCTTCATCGATTACGAGAGATTTTGCGGTGATGTCGCCGGTGACCTTTCCTGTGGAAAGGATTTCCATTTTCCCCTGGGCACAGATATCTCCCTCTACTTTTCCTGAGATCACGATATTCTGCGCGCTGATATTTCCTTTAATTTGGCCATTCGGCCCAAGGATCAGGTTCTTGTCACAGGTGCAGTTTCCATAGAGGTAGCCGTCTACCCGAATGGCCTCCGGCGCTGTTAAGTCTCCGTTAAAAATTGCGCCCGGCCCAATGATCGTTCCGATTTTCTGTTGGGTTTCCGTCATGGGGGCGCCGGCGCTTTTGCTTTTACTGCCTAACATAAGATAAATTCTCCTATTTATAGTTCCGCTGCAGCCTGCCAGCTTCCTGGTACTGGAATGGTTTCTGTCCGTGTACGTCCTGAAACCATTCCGGGAGCTGTCAGGCTTTGCTGATTATGGGTTCCTGGTATTATCCTTTTGCGTCGATGATGGAGAGCGGGTCTACGGGAGCTTCATCTACGATGATTTGATAGTCTACTGGAGTCTCATCGGCGGTAACAGTAAAGAGTGTATCGCCTATCTGAACCTCTGCGCCTTCTTCTGTCTCGACCTGGGCTTCTCCATGGCACATATAGCGTGTCAGATGACCGCTTTCATGTTGTATTTCAATAATATGCGGATAGGTATCGTCAGATCTTACGGAAACTACCGTGCCGCTGCCGGCGGCAATCACAGCGCAATCCGCATAAGTATTGACGGACAGGTAAGGCTGTTCATCGGAATAATTGGATTTTAGTACGCTTGCGCCTGAGAATGGATACCTGGTAGGAGTGGAAGAATTGTCTTCGGGTTCCTGTTCAGCTGCTTCCTGTTCTGCCGCAGCAGCTGCGGCAGCTTCTTCCTCTGCTTTTCTGGCGGCTTCCTGTTTAAGTGTCTCATTCTCTTCGGAAAGAGCCAGCTTTTCGCCGTCTAACGCTTCTTTTTCTTTAGTAAGTTGTCTGACTGTATCTTCCTGCGTCGCAATCTGTTCGCGCAGTGTGCTTTGGACCCGATGATTTACGACAAACTCGTAGGTCAGCCATCCTGCGGCAACGCAGATAAAAAGAAGTATAAAAAATATCAGACGGAGAGCAAAAAGGGTAATATGAAATTGTTTGCTGCTCCGGCCCATATTTGAGATCAAAAGTACGGAAAAGGATTCTTTGCGTTTGTGTCGTTCATTTTTCATAGCTGAAACCTCCTGTACCTCCCATCATACCACAAATTATATGAAATATTTGTCACAAACATGCTACAGCTTTAGATTAGCCAGAAGAGATCCTAAGTTGGTGGAGATGTTCTCACTCTTGGGCATCCGGAAATCTTTTTCTGTATGCTCTTCGGTTGGTTTTTCGATCAGCGCTTTCATGCTTAAAGAAAGTTTGCCGTCTTTGATAGCGATGACTTTTACTTTTACTTCGTCATTAATCTTTAATACTTTGTCGGGCGTAGTGATACGCTTGTCAGAGATCTGAGACACATGAACTAGTCCTGACAGTCCATTGGACAGGCGGATAAAAGCGCCGTAGTCTTTCAGGGATTCTACGGTTCCGTCCATAATATCTCCCACCTGCACCTGATCAAAAAGCTCCTGACGTTTGTGTGCTTCTTCTTCGCGCAGTATCTCCCGGGCAGAAAGCACCAGGCGTTTCTTTGCAGCATCTGCAGTGATGACGCGGACTTTGATTTTCTTGTGCAGCCATTCATTCAGGTCTTCCACGCGCTCTAAAGATAAACGGGACGCGGGGATAAAGCCGCGGACACCTTCCACATAAGCAATTACACCTGAGTTGACAACACCGCCGATTTTTACAGTCAGTTCGGTCTTTTCTGCCAAATATTCCTTCAGGGTTGCCCATACGGGATCAAGTTCTTCAGAAGTTGTTTCGTTTTCCTCTGCAGCCTGACAGGAGGCTTCCAGTTCTTCAGATAAATCATCCATTGTCATTTTTTCTTCCATTTTCGTAAATCTCCTCAAAAATAAATATATTTGTTCAACACTCTTATTATAGGGGGAAACAGAAATAAAAGCAAATCATTTTTTTTTTTT
>CAJUMT010000048.1 GCA_910587495.1 uncultured Lachnospiraceae bacterium
TCTTGCTGTGTGACTGGAGTTCAGACGTGTGCTCTTCCGATCTGTCAATACTTTTTTTGTAAATTCTACATTTTTTTCAATCGACTCAAACGAACAGCACATATTCCGCAGCTTTATCATACTCCTGTTTGGCAAAATTGTCAAATATTTTATAAAGTATGTTGAAATACTACACTCCGTAGATTCTAATTGGGGTATCTTTCAAAGTATTATTAATCATAGACCCAGTTTTTGAAAGGAAGGTAAAAAAATGGATTATCATGCACTAGGAAAAAGGATTCGTGAAGAACGTCTAAGACTAAACCTGACTCAGGAGAAGCTGGCAGAAGAAGTTGGAGTGTCTACCGCTTATATTGGCCAGATTGAGAGAGGCGAGAGAAGCCTTACCCTGGACAAGCTGGTGAAGGTTGTAAACCGTCTGGGTGTTACGATCGATTTCCTATTGGCTGATTATGTCATCGCCACGGATGATACCAGCATGAACCTGTTGATCCAGCTTATGCACGACCGCACACCCGAAGAAAAAACGCTGGCGATCAACATCCTGAAAGTTTTATTCGCAAAAAATAAGTAAGAATCAACAGGGAATACTGCTCATAAGCGGTATTCCCCTTTTTCTTTAAAAATATACCAGTTCTTCCTCCGGTTTTACGGCGCTCTTGATATTCGTGCTGTGAAGAACAACGCCCTCTTCATTGCTGTATTCCGCGCGTTTTTCCACATGAATTTTAGCCGTGACAGTCACCCACTGTTTAAGCTTCAAACGATCTACATAAGAAGATTTACACAAAAAGCCGATAAAAGCCGTATCGTCCGCGCAACAAGTCATAGCCATGCGCCCTGGTACAAAATAGCCCTCGGGCAGCCGTTTGCCTTTATAGACCATACCTGTAAATTTTACTGTCTTCCCGTCATATTTTTCCGGATGGTCCATGGCATCTATATACCAGATCCCATAGTCCACATCTTCGATCTCGATCACATCCGCATCTACGTTAAAGGGCATCTCTTCTTCAAATTCGAGCTGCGAACCGTCCTCTTTCTCAAAGACCACCTGTGCTTTAGGATTTACGGCACGCATGTTCCTTTTATAGACTGCTGCAGGTGTGTCCTCTGTACTGCGGTTGAAAAGGATCAGGTCCGAATCCTTTGCCATCTCCATAAATACCGACTTCATATTTTTCAGATAGATATCAAAAGTAGACGCGTCAACGGTCGTGATCACCTGAGCCACAAACCAGCCTTTGGGCATATACATGTCTCTTAAATAGTCCAGCCCCCACATACAGTTATACTCCACCACAATCTGGGTCGGCTTGTATTTCTTCTGACACTCAGTCAAGAAAGTCTCGTTAAACTCGCTTTTATCCTCCAGCATAACCAGCGTCGCATTGGCTTTTTTTAATATTTCTTCGTCGTACTCTTCTATTCCTTCTTCGCAGGCTATGACCAGATTACGCTCCCCGTCGGAAAAGTATTCGTCCGCCAGGGTTTCCATCGCGAAACGGGTCTTGCCGCTTTCCAGGAATCCATGAATCACAAATACGGGAATCTTCATTGTCATTCACCTCGTCAAGAAAGGCTGAACAGTTTCTTAAGTTCTTCGTCATTCAGATGAGAACCGATCACGCAAAGGCGTCCGGTATAATCCGCTTCTCCTCTGCGAACCTCAAATTCATCAGGAACCATATCAAAATGCAGCCAGCTTCCGTCCGTACATGGTACAATGCCTTTGGCACGCAGGATGATTCCGCACTCATCATCCTCAGACAGTTTCTTTAAAATACCAAGCAATTCTTCTTCGCTGTACTTGTGCGGCGTCTCCTGACCCCAGCTTGCAAACACTTCATCCGCATGATGGTGGTGGTGATCATGATGATGATCATGGCAGCCACAGCCGTCCCCATGGTCGTGATGGCTGTGGTCATGTGTATGTTCATGACCTTCGTGGCCATGCACATGCTCGTGGTCTTCATGACTGTTGCCATGTACATGATCATGCATATGCTCCACTTCCTCTTTCAGGATCAGATCCTGATGCTGTATGGCAGCCAAAATCTGTTCACCTTTCAGCTCGTCCCAAGGTGTGGTGATGATGGTAGCCGTACCGTTTTTCTCTTTTAGCATATGCACACATGCTTCCAGTTTTTCTTCTGTCATTTTCTGGCTGCGGCTGATCACAATCGTGCCTGCATGTTCGATCTGGTTGTTAAAAAATTCACCGAAATTTTTCATATACATTTTACATTTCTGACCATCCACCACCGTGATGGAACTGTTAAGCTCCACCGGCTCATGGGCAGCCACACCCTGCACCGCTTTTGTCACATCCGACAGCTTGCCCACACCGGAAGGCTCGATCAGGATACGATCCGGCGCATACGTCTCAATAACCTCTTTTAAAGCCGTTCCGAAGTCGCCAACCAAAGAGCAGCAGATACATCCGGAGTTCATCTCCGTAATTTGCACACCGGCCTCTTTTAAGAAACCGCCGTCGATGCCTATCTCTCCAAACTCATTCTCGATCAGAACAATCTTCTCTCCGGCAAACGCCTCTTTTAGCATCTTTTTAATCAACGTCGTCTTACCTGCTCCCAAAAAACCGGAAATAATCTCAATCTTTGTCATATCTTGTTTCCTTTCTGATTAAAGTTCCGTTGCTGTTTTTGCATCTATAGACGAAGCCCTCGGAAATCTGCCGTCCGGCAGAAAACCCAAGGGCTTTTGTACAAACAATCCTTAACTGTTCAGCGCGTTTTTGGCAACTTCAGCCAGGCTGGTGAAAGCTGCTGCGTCATTCACTGCCATATCTGCAAGGATCTTCCTGTTCATCTCAACTCCGGCGTTTTTAAGGCCGTACATAAATCTGCTGTAAGACAGGCCGTTCATGCGGGCTGCCGCATTGATGCGGGCAATCCATAACTGTCTGAACTGACGTTTTCTCTGCTTACGTCCTGCATAGGCGCTGGTAAGAGCTCTCATAACAGACTGTTTGGCAACTCTGTACTGTTTGCTCCTTGCTCCTCTGTAGCCTTTTGCAAGTTTTAATACTTTATTGTGTTTTTTCCTGGCGTTTAATCCGCCTTTAACTCTTGCCATCTTTTTTCCTCCTTAACTGTCCAAACCTTATAAATACGGTAAAATCTTCTTCATGTTCTTTACATTAGATGCGTCTGTAATCGCCGCTTTTCTGAGGTTCCTCTTTCTCTTCTGAGATTTTTTAGTTAAGATATGGCTTTTATAAGCTTTCATTCTTTTCAACTGTCCGGTTCCGGTTTTCTTGAAACGTTTTGCAGCTGCTCTGCTTGTCTTTACCTTTGGCATATGTTGATTCCTCCTGTAAATTTCTAAAATAAATTGCGCTACTTTCTATATTGCAAAAGTAACAATATTTTAACGTTTTTCAGTTAAAAACATAGTCATACTGCGGCCTTCCATCTTTGGAGCCTTATCGACAACCGCGATATCCGTCATTTTTTCGGCAAACACATCCAGTATCTTCTTGCTGCTCTGCACATGAGCCATCTCACGCCCGCGGAAACGAAGAGTCACCTTCACTTTGTCGCCCTTCTGAATAAATTTTCTGGCTGCATTTACTTTCGTATTCAGGTCGTTGTCGTCAATATTCGGAGATAGACGAACTTCTTTGATTTCGATGGTTTTCTGTTTTTTTCTTGCTTCCTTCTCTTTTCTCGCCAGTTCATAACGGTATTTTCCGTAATCAATAATCTTACATACCGGCGGTTTTGCGGTAGGAGCAATCTTTACCAAGTCCAGCTCTGCCTCCCTCGCTAATCTCATTGCCTCGCTGGCAGGCATAATACCTAACTGCTCTCCATCCCGGCCGATCACACGGACTTCACGATCCCGGATCTGCTCATTAATCATTAATTCGCTAATAGCTCTACACCTCCGCATATAAATAAAAGTGGATAGAAAACTATCCACTTAACACACAAGACAATCAAAACAGAGGAAATGTTATGGTCTCTCAAACCATAAATTCTAACCCATATAAGATCTTTTTTGTATTAACCCGGGTCACCGCCTGTGCCAAGGTGAGAGTGGATACTCTTCTTTCATTTCATAACCTCAAACATTTTAGCACAGGCGAAACGGAAATGTCAACCATTTTTTTACACAAAACGGTTTAAATTTTTATCATACCGATAGTCGATCATCTCAAGTTTCGACAAAAGGGCGTCCATATCCGCATCCTGCGCTTTACAGAAGCTTTCCAGATCCGGATAGAAATCCCGAAGCTGTGTGTTTACATAGCTTAAAAGCATCACGGGGTCACTGGGCATTTTATACTCCTTTCGTGCGGATCACAAGTCCGCCTGCTTCCTGATCCACTACGAGCACGCTTCCGGCCTGTACCTGGCCGGCCAGAATATATTTTGCCGTCATTGTCTCCACATATTTCTGAATATAGCGTTTCAAAGGCCGCGCACCATAGACAGGATCATAACCATTTTCTACAATATACGCTTTTGCCCCGTCTGTCAACTCCAGGGAAAGTTCTTTTTCTGCCAGCCGCAAGTTCAGATCATTAAGCAACAAATCCACAATATGCCCAATATCGTCTTTTGTCAATGGTTTGAACAGAATAGTTTCATCCAAACGATTTAAAAATTCCGGGCGGAAATGGCTGCGCAGTTCATCCATCACACGATTCTCGCACTCCGGACGAATATTTCCCTGTTCGTCAATACCATCCAACAGATAGGAGGAACCAATATTGGAGGTCATGATCAAGATGGTATTTTTAAAATCCACAGTTCTTCCTTGGGAATCAGTTATTCTTCCGTCATCCAGTACCTGCAAAAGCACGTTAAACACATCCGGATGGGCTTTTTCCACCTCATCAAAAAGCACTACCGAATAAGGACGTCTGCGTACTGCCTCCGTCAACTGGCCGCCTTCTTCATAGCCCACATATCCGGGAGGCGCTCCAATCAGACGGGACACGGAATATTTCTCCATATATTCGCTCATATCAATTCGAACCATATTCTGCTCATCATCGAACAAACTGGCTGCCAGCGTCTTGGCAAGCTCTGTCTTACCCACGCCGGTGGGACCTAAGAACAGAAAAGAGCCAATGGGCTTCCCTGGATCTTTGATGCCCGCCTTGGAACGGATAATTGCGTCGGTTACTTTCTGCACGCCTTCTTCCTGTCCGATCACACGCTTATGCAACTCTTCATCCAGATGAAGGGTTTTATTCCTTTCGCTCTCCGTAAGCTTTGCCACGGGGATACCGGTCCAGCGGGAAATGATCCGGGCGATCTCCTCGTCCGTCACGCTCTCGTGTACCAGGGAAAGATCCTGATTTTTAACCTTTTCCTCTTCCTCGGAAAGCTGTTTTTGCAGTTGGGGAAGCTGCCCGTACTGAAGCTGTGCGGCTTTCTCCAGGTCATATCCTTGCTGCGCTGCCTGGATCTGCTTGTTCACACTTTCGATCTCTTCCCGAAGCCGGCTTAAGCGTTCCACAGAATGTTTCTCATCGTCCCACTGGGCTTTTTTGTTATTAAATTCATCCCGCAGTTCAGCCAGCTCTTTTTGGAGAGATTCCAGGCGATCCTGGCTTAAGCGGTCAGTCTCTTTCTTAAGCGCCGCTTCCTCAATCTCCAACTGCAGCACCTTTCTGCGCAATTCATCTAGTTCCGTCGGCATAGAATCCAGTTCTGTCTTGATCAGCGCACAGGCCTCGTCCACCAGGTCGATGGCTTTATCCGGCAGGAAACGCTCAGATATATAACGATGAGACAGAGCCGCCGCAGAAACCAGGGCAGAATCCGTGATCTTTACGCCATGAAAAACTTCATAGCGTTCTTTTAAGCCTCTTAAGATCGAGATCGTGTCTTCCACCGTCGGTTCATCCACCAGCACCTGCTGGAATCTTCGTTCCAGCGCCGCGTCTTTCTCAATATACTGTCTGTACTCGTCCAGCGTCGTTGCGCCGATACAATGCAGTTCACCCCGGGCCAGCAAAGGCTTTAACATGTTTCCCGCGTCCATGGCCCCATCCGTCTTGCCTGCACCTACAATCAGGTGCAGCTCGTCGATAAACAGGATGATACGTCCTTCGCTTTTGCGCACTTCTTCCAGAACTGCTTTTAAGCGTTCCTCAAACTCGCCCCGGTATTTGGCTCCTGCTACCAAAGCGCCCATATCCAACGCAAAAACACTTTTATCTTTCAATCCTTCCGGCACATCTCCCCGAACAATCCTCTGCGCCAGTCCTTCCACCACGGCTGTCTTACCCACGCCCGGCTCGCCGATCAGCACCGGATTATTTTTGGTCTTTCTTGACAGTATACGGATCACATTGCGAATTTCCGCATCCCTTCCGATGACTGGATCAAGCTTCTGCTCCCTGGCACGTTCCACCAGATCATAGCCGTATTTATTTAAAGTATCATACGTCGCCTCCGGGTTATCACTGGTTACCCGCTGGTTGCCGCGGACCGTAGAGAGCGCCTGTAAAAAGCGGTCTCGAGTAATACCATTTTCCTTAAAAAAAGTTTTCATAGACGGACTTGGATTGTCCAAAAGAGATAAGAACAAATGCTCCACAGAGACATACTCGTCCCCCATCCGCTTTGCTTCATCCTCCGCACTGACCAGCGCCCGGTTCAGATACTGCCCCACATAGGGCTGCCCGCCGGATACTTTCACCCTTTTATGCAGTGCTTCCTCTGCTCTTTCCTTAAATAAAGTGCTGTCTATGTCCATCTTGGCAATCAGTCTGGCGATCAGGCTCTCATCCTGGGTCAACAGGCTGTAAAGCAGATGCTCCTGCTCAATCTCCTGGTTCCCGTATTCCAGAGCCACTTTCTCCAGGTCATTCACAGCCTGGACAGATTTCTGCGTAAATTTCTGAAAATTCATATAGCGCCTCCTGGTAATTATCATATTTACTTGTTCTATGTCAAATATAACACCAGTTGTTAGCAATGTCAAGAGTTGAGTGCTAATTTTTTTGAGTCCGTTAAAATTTGACTTTCTTGCACACAATTAGAAACCATGTTACAATGAAACTATAACAGAAAGGAGAATCCTATGTCCGAAGCATTAGCCCCTGCAAACAATTATACCGAAGAAGACTATTACAACACCCCTGAAAATGTCAGAGCCGAACTGATCGACGGCCAGTTTTATTATATGGCATCTCCCAGTAGAGTACACCAGGAAATACTGATGGAGCTTTCCGGAACTATCCGTGATTACATCAAATCTAAAAAAGGTTCCTGCAAAGTCTACCCCGCCCCCTTTGCAGTCAAACTGTTTGAAGACGACAACAAGACCGTAGTAGAGCCGGATATCAGCATAATCTGCGACCCAAACAAACTGACAGACCGGGGCTGTACCGGGGCACCGGACTGGATTATAGAAATCATCTCCCCCAGTACCTCCAGCCATGACTATGTACGCAAACTGAACCTTTACATGGATGCCGGCGTGAAAGAGTACTGGATTGTGGATCCTATAGAGCAAAAAATATTCGTATACTTTCTCGAAGAAGATAAATTTAAAGTCAAATCCTATACCTTCCAGGACAAGTTAAAAGCCAATATCTATGAGGATCTGTGGATTGACTTTGCAGGTCTGGGACTGTGAGCTTTTTCTTTGGAGGCTCTTTTCATAACCACCTTCTCCAGGCCGTTCATAATCATTAAAAAGTGCCGTACGCCTTATTCATTTAAGGCTGCACGGCACTTTTTACTATTTGTATCCTATTTTAACTTAAACGAACTCTTAAGCGACACGATCCGGTTAAACACCGGCGCATCTTCTTTTGAGTCTTTGGCGTCCACACAGAAGAAGCCGTTTCTCACAAACTGGAAGCTTTCGTAAGCCTTTGCTCCTTTAAGCCCCGGCTCCAGCTTTGCATGAGCAATCTTTAAGGAGTCCGGGTTAATGTTCATACTGCCGTCTTCATTATAAACACCTTTTTCTTCGTCGATCAGATTTTCATATAAACGCACCTCGGCGTCTATGGCACAGGCAGCCGGTACCCAGTGGATCGTTCCTTTTACTTTTCTTCCGGTAAAACCGCTTCCCGCCTTTGTCTCCGGATCGTAGGTGCAGTGTACCTCCGTTACTTTCCCGGAATCGTCTTTTACAAAACTTACGCACTTTACAAAATAGGCATGCATCAGGCGCACCTCATTGCCTAGGAACAGACGAAAATATTTTTTCGGCGGATCCTCCATAAAGTCCTCACGTTCGATATAAAGTTCTTTTCCAAAAGGAATCTTCCTGTTGCCAAGCGCCTCATTCTCCAGGTTATTGGCCGCATCCAGATATTCAATCTGGTCTTCCGGATAGTTGTCGATTACCAGTTTGATCGGGTCCAATACTGCCATCATACGGGATTTCTTCATCTTTAAGTCTTCTCTGATGCAGTATTCCAGCATGGCATAATCTACAGAACTCTGGCTCTTGGAAACGCCGCAAAGTTCCACGAACATCTGGATAGACTCTGGCGTAAAGCCTCTGCGGCGAAGCGCTGAAATAGATACCAGGCGCGGGTCGTCCCAGCCGTCCACGATGCCGTCTTCCACCAGCTTTTTAATATATCTCTTACCTGTCACCACATTGGTCAGGTACAGCTTGGCAAATTCAATCTGGCGGGGCGGATTGGGGTAAGCAAGTTCTTTTACGACCCAGTCATAAAGAGGACGGTGGTCTTCAAATTCCAACGTGCAGATCGAGTGGGTAATCCCTTCTATGGCGTCCTCAATAGGATGGGCAAAATCATACATAGGATAGATGCACCATGCGTCCCCGGTATTATGATGGCTCATATGGGCTACCCGGTAGATGACCGGATCCCGCATATTCATATTGGGGGAAGCCATATCAATCTTCGCACGGAGTACTTTTTCCCCGTCTCCATAGACGCCGTTTTTCATATTTTCAAACAATTCCAGGTTTTCTTCCACGCTTCTGTCCCTGTAAGGGCTGTTCTTTCCCGGTTCGGTCAGCGTTCCACGATATTCACGGATCTGCGCTGCCGTCAGATCACAGACATATGCCTTTCCCTTTTTGATCAGCGTCACGGCTGCCTCGTACATCTGCTGGAAATAATCAGAAGCAAAAAACAGCCTGTCCTCCCAGTCAGCGCCCAACCACTGAATATCTCTTTTGATAGCGTCCACAAATTCCGTCTTTTCCTTGGTGGGATTTGTATCGTCAAAACGCATATTGAACTTGCCGCCGTATTTTTTCGCAAGTCCGTAATTTAAAAGGATCGACTTGGCATGCCCGATGTGCAGATAACCGTTAGGCTCCGGAGGAAAACGAGTATGCACTGTATCATATACGCCTTCTGCCAGATCCTTATCAATCTCTATCTCAATAAAATTTTTGGAAATAACCTCATTCTCCATAACAGAGTCCTCCTCACGAAGCTTTTGAAAAAAGCGGAAATTCCACAGGAATCTCCGCTTTCAAAAGCTGCTGACGGGAATCGGACCCGTGACCTCCGCACTACCAATGCGACGCTCTACCGACTGAGCCACAGCAGCTTGTTCTGTCGCTTTCATCCGCGACTTGATTATAATATCACAATCACTTTTTTGTGTCAATATCTTTTTGGACTTTATCCAACTTTTTTTTCAATCTCTGAATAGAATTATCGACAGCTTTCTCATTTTTCCCGATCACTGCAGCGATCTGGCTGTAACTCCTTCCTTCCAGATACAGTTCCAGCACCAGCTTTTCCATATCACTTAGCTTTCTGTGAATCTGATCATAACGGTTTTCTAAGTTCTCCTGGTCGATCAAAAGCTCTTCCGGATTTGGTTCCAGAGAAAGATACGGTTCCTCATCCAGCGGTACATAAGCATTTAAAGGCTCATGCTTTTTCCGTTTGGAAGCCTGTACCGCCGTATACATCTGCCGCATA
The DNA here is from genome assembly GCA_910587495.1 of uncultured Lachnospiraceae bacterium. GTDB lineage: Bacteria > Bacillota > Clostridia > Lachnospirales > Lachnospiraceae > Hominiventricola. The sequence goes on from CAJUMT010000048.1 coordinate 9,920, forward strand.
ACGCACAGTTCCGCAAAAGTATAAAAAGCTCCGTCCTCAGCACGATAACTGCGGACAGCCTTAAAAAGCCCGATCATCCCCTCCTGGATCAGATCGTCGTTCTCTCCGCCGATCAAATACATGGTACGGGCCTGCTTTTTTACCAACGGCTTATATTTATTCAGGAGATACTCCATGATATCTGTCTCTCCTGCCCGAAGTCTCTCAATCAGATCTTTATCAGGCAAGTCTTTATATTTTTCATTTGCACCCATTTAAACTCATCCTCTGCCGTACAATTTCATAGGCCAGAACGCCTGCGGCAACCGACGCGTTTAAAGAGTCTATGTCCCCCCTCATAGGAATAGCCGCGGTAAAATCACATTTTTCTTTCACCAGGCGGCTGATGCCTTCACCCTCGTTCCCGATCACAAGCCCGATGGGTCCTTTTAAGTCCAGGCTGTACATCACGGCGCCGTCCATATCCGCGCAGACAAACCACAGGCCTTTTTCTTTCAGCTCTTCTATGGTCGTTCCCAAGTTCGTCACTTTCGCCACCGGCGTGTAATTTAAAGCGCCTGCGGAAGCCTTTGCCACCGTGGCGGTAAGTCCGACTGCCCTGCGTTTAGGAATAATCACCCCATGAGCGCCTGCCAGATTTGCCGTCCGGATGATGGCCCCCAGGTTATGGGGATCTTCAATATTGTCCAGAAGGACGAGAAAGGGCGGCTCGTTCTTTTCCTCGGCAAGTTTTAAAATATCTTCCACTTCCGCGTATGCATAGGCGGCAGCCAACGCGATCACACCCTGATGCTTCCCGGTTTTCGACATTTGATCCAGACGCTCTTTTTTCACAAAATCTATCAGCACATTACCCTTTTTAGCTTCCCGAAGTATGCTGTTCACCGGTCCGTCCTGACAGCCTTTTAAGACGTACAGTCTGTCTATGGTCTTCCCTGAGCGGAAAGCTTCCATAACTGCATTACGGCCTTCTAATGTCATCTCCTCGTATCTCATGGCGTTCCTCCTGTCTTATCCATCCCCAGTTTGATCAGATCAATCATACGAGCTGTCTGCCCCGTCAGGTACAGATATCCCATCAACGCTTCAAACCCCGTGGCATGACGGTAGTCATGCACCGTGGCGTGTTTGGCCATGGTGGATGTCCTGGCGTTTCGCCCCCGCTTAAACACCTGCGTCTCTTCTTCTGTCAGCTCATCCCGGACGGCAAAGATCAATTCCGCCTGGGCGGAAGCCTTCACATACCTGCTGGCTTTTTTATGAAGCGCATCCGCCTGCCGGTTTCCCTGTCCCACCAGGATCGTGCGGATAATCAACTCATAGATACCATCCCCTATATACGCCAGCACAAGCGGCGAATAGGTCTTTATATCCACGTCAGGAAGAGCAAATGTTTCTTTTAAATATTTTATGCTCTCTTCCATTTTACTCCTTCGCGGGTATCCTCAAGAACAATGCCTTTTTCAAGCAGAAGGCCTCGGATTTCGTCCGCCCTTGCAAAATTCTTTTCTTTGCGGGCAGCCTGACGTTCCTGAATCAGCGCTTCAATATCCGAATCTAAAAGTTCTTCTTTCTTCTCTGTAATAATACCCAGAATGTCACACAAATCCTTGATCTTGCCTCCAAGCGCATCCGCAAAAGCCTTACTGCTGTCGTCACTTACATTGGTATTGGCATACTTTACAAGATCAAACACAGCCGTGATTGCGTCTGCCGTATTAAAATCATCATCCATGGCCGCATCGAAGGCTTCTTCAAAGCGTTTTGCCTCTTTTATCCTTTCAGATTCCTCCTCCGTCAGGACATCGGATTTTGCATGTTCTGATACAAATTTCAAATTGTCCACCGCTGTCAGGATACGTTCCAGGGCGTTTTTAGACGCTTCCATCAGCTCCGCACTGAAATTGAGCGGACTGCGGTAATGGGCGTTCAGCATAAAGAATCGAAGCACCTGCAGGTCATATTTTTCGCTGATTTCCCTGACAGTAAAGAAATTTCCCAAGGATTTTGACATCTTTTTATTATCAATATTTAAAAAAGCATTATGCATCCAGTAACGAGCAAATTCTTTTCCGCTTACGGCTTCGCTCTGGGCAATCTCATTTTCATGATGAGGAAATACCAGGTCTTCCCCGCCCCCATGGATATCGATCTGTTCGCCTAAATATTTGCAGGACATTACAGAGCATTCAATATGCCAGCCCGGACGTCCGTCACCCCAGGGCGAGGTCCAGTACGGCTCGCCTTCCTTCTTTGGCTTCCATAAGACAAAATCCAGCGGATCTTCTTTTTCGTCTTCTCCGGACACCAGAAGGGAACGGTTTCCCGCCTGCAAGTCATCCAGATTTTTGTGGGACAGTTTCCCATACTCCTTAAACCTTCGTGTGCGGTAATATACGGTTCCGTTGACCGCATAAGCATACCCTTTCTCAATCAATACACTGATCATATCCAGCATACCGTCAATTTCCTGCGTGGCAAGAGGGTGAATAGTCGCAGGCTTGATATTCATCCCTTCCATATCCTTTTTGCACTCGGCGATATAACGCTTTGAGATCTCATCTGACGGCACGCCTTCTTCGATAGCCTTTTTAATGATTTTATCGTCCACATCCGTGAAATTGGACACGAAATTAACTTCATATCCCTTGTGTTCCATATACCGGCGCACCGTATCAAAGACAATCATCGGTCTGGCGTTTCCGATATGGATAAAATTATAGACCGTCGGTCCGCAGACATACATACGAACCTTCCCTTCCTCTAAAGGAATAAAATCTTCTTTTTTCTTATGCAGCGTATTATAAATGCGAATCATCTTCCGGCGTCTCCTTCTACTTTTTTTCTCAATAAATCCAGCTCACTTTTAAGCTTTTTATTTTCTTCTCTCAGTTCTTTTATGGCGTCCAGTATGGGGTCTGGCAAATTCACATGGTCCAAATCATTCCTGGGTATCTTGACATTATCTTTTTTTACAATTCTTCCCGGCACGCCTACCACGGTACAATTGGGCGGCACAGGACCCAATACCACGCTTCCGGCGCCTACTTTGGAATTTTCTCCTATGGTAAAGGATCCTAAAATCTTGGCTCCGGCGCTTACCATTACGTTATCTTCCAAAGTTGGATGACGCTTTCCATGCTCTTTTCCAGTGCCGCCCAGGGTTACGCCCTGATACAAAGTTACATTGTCGCCCAGGATCGCAGTCTCTCCAATCACTACGCCGGTTCCATGATCAATAAAAAGCCCTTTTCCGATAGTTGCACCCGGATGAATCTCGATTCCCGTCTTGCGGGCAGTCTTTTGGGAGATCCATCTGGCCCAGAAATAATGCCCCTTCACATAAAGTTTGTGCGCAACCCTATATTTTAAAATTGCGTGAAATGTGGGGTAAAGAAACACTTCCATATTTGATTTGATGGCAGGGTCTCTTTCCCTGATCACCGCAATCTCTTCTTTAATATAACCGATAAATCCCATAGCTCCCTCCCTATATAACAAAACCCCCGTCTCCACATAAATAGGAAGACGAAGGCATCCTTAACGTCTGTTGCCTGCATTGCCTGTTCTTGTATAGAATATGAAATTTGGTGGGATTTGTCAAGCGTCAAACAAATTCCGACAAACAGATTCTAAGGCTTTCAAAGAGCATGGAAGTCAATTCTCCGATACTAAATTCCAGATCCACTTTTTCGGGTGCATCTGCAAGCTTTTTTGCTCTGCTACCTTCCGGGGATACATGCCAGAAGTAATAACCGTCATTTTTTTTAATGACAGGATCCTTTACATGAAGATAAAATGTCTGTTCTCGCTGACTGTGTGACAGAGTCAGCATACTGCACACATCTGTGACACGGGCCATATATGGCGGGACCTGCTCTGAAGATGTTTCGCCCGCCTCCGCCTGCCGTTCAGCCTTCAAATTCTCCATATAACGCTCGTCTCTTTTACAAAACATCTGATAACGTGCGGCCAAATATTGGTTCTGCGCTTCCCCGTCCATCGCTTCTATCCGCCGGGACAGTTTCGTATGAGGGCAGATCCAGACAAAATCATAAGGCGCATAGATTTTTTCATTGGCTGGCATGAGAAATACAAAGGGTATCTTAAGAGACGCCGTATCGTTCAGCACTTTTTTTAGCATCGCTTCCATACAGCCTTTATGCCGATATGCCTTCCTAGTCGCAACCGCCACTATATATTTGCTGCATACTTCATATCCATTCATAATCATTTTGTAAGGGTTTAAATGGAGCATGGAGATGATGGTATCTTCATCTTTAAGCACCAGGATCTCATTGTCCCGGACCTTATATGCATAATAAAAATCCACAAACCGAGAGGAATCCTCCCAAAATACTTCCTCATATAAAGGCCGGGAAAGCGCCTTCTCTTCCGAAGCCAGATAATAAGGTGATGCTTTTATCTTTTCTATTTCTTCCGACATCCCGCACACTCCTTGCAAGGTCTGTCTGCTGTTTCCCTGTCCTGATCAATATATGCCGTTATGGGCATCAATGCACAGACAGCCTGGGATGAGATGCCTTCTCCCGTCCCTGTAAAACCGAGTCCTTCTTCTGTGGTAGCTTTTATATTCACTTGGCTTTCATCTATTTTCAGAGTTTCCGCCACATGTTTAACCATCAGCGGGATATGCGGCGCCATTTTAGGACGCTGGGCTATAATTGTCGCATCAATATTTAGAATCTGGTAATTATCTCGTTCCAACAATCCACCCACATGTTCCAAAAGACTGAGACTGGAAATTCCTTTATATTTCGGATCAGTATCCGGAAAATGCCTCCCGATATCACCCAAAGCCGCCGCGCCAAGCAGCGCGTCCATAATCGCGTGCAGAAGCACGTCCGCATCTGAATGTCCCAAGAGTCCCTTTTCAAAAGGAATCTTTACACCTCCTAAAATCAGTTCCCGGCCCTCCACCAGCCGGTGTACATCATAACCCATACCAACTCGCATCTCTTACTCCTATAATAAAATGAAAATTTGTTGACTATTTTAAGTATACCAAAAAAGTCCTTGAACTACTCAAGGACTTTTCTTCGTAGCGAGAGGGGGACTCGAACCCTCGACACCACGGGTATGAACCGTGTGCTCTAGCCAGCTGAGCTATCTCGCCATCCCAATTCCATCAGTTCTGCAACCGACTCAATTATAATAACAAAATCAGGAAAACTTGTCAATATATATTTTTAATATTCTTTAAATTTATTCTTTAAATTCTACAAACATTTATCATGCTATCCATTTTCCCATGATCGGGATTTTACGAATACACCATGCTGCCAGAAAACTGATCACAAATGTCACTGCCGAAAACAATATAATAGAAAAAACAACCGGATAATTGTCCTGGCTCAAACCAATCCTCCGATACACCTGCTCAATAAACAATGTATGCAAAAGATAAATTCCAAGAGAGCAGTCCGATATTCTTTTGAACCAAACTTTCCATCTTTCCGAAAATGTGTGCTTTGAAAGCACTTGTATAAGGAACGCAAAAAACATAGCCGATGCTATGCACATACCCAAACTCAGGTTTTGACTGGCTGCAGAAGTGTGCTGACCTGTTGCAAATGCATAAGCCATATTGGCGCCTGCCATCAAAAGACAACAAACCATGTAGATAAACAAACTTGTTTTTGCAGAAAAACAACGGCAGTTTTTATAAAGATAATATCCCAGAACAAAATAAACAATTCCTACAGATGCAAACGGAAGCGAAAAATTTTCCCACAGACGATCCCAGATCTCACTATGGACAAAAGGATCAAATGTTTCTTTTCCAATCACTCCGACCATAAGCACAATACCCAGATATTTCATCTGATATGCAGAACAGGATGTTACCAGTTTTTGCAAAACCGGCAGAAAAATATAGACGATTAAAATAGCCGGCAAAAACCACATATGGTAATGCCCCGCGACAAAGCGAACCGCAAAATATTGAAGACCGCTTCCCCCGCTTTTCATATACGCAACCTGATCAACAGCGGCATAAAAAGCCGACCAGACTGCCCAGGCGACTACAATGCGGGCAATATATTTCTTGTACAAAACTTTGATTGTTATATCTTTTTCCATAAACAGGATACCGCTCAACATAAAAAAGATCGGAACGGAACATTTAACCAGACACAAAACCCCATTCCTGATGATCCAGTCTGCTGTAACAGGATCTTTAATCTCCATCCCATAGCTGGCCACATGAGCCACCACTACAAAAAAACAGGCGATTGCCCGAATCACATCCAGTTCCCATTTTCTTTCATTCATAACAATATTCTCCAAGTAAGCTCGTCCGGCACGCCGCTTTCTTTCGGCATACCGGACCCCGTGTCAAAAATCACATTTATTCCTGCACTTCGATCTTACGGATCTCTTTTGTACGGATCTCCTTACAGATCTCTTCTATAAACGACGAAAGTTCTTTTGCGCCCTCATCGCCTAAGAAACGGCTTCTGACAGACACCTTTCCTTCCGCTTCTTCTTTCTCGCCGACGACCAGCATATAGGGAACTTTCGCGATCCTTGCTTCGCGGATCTTATATCCGATTTTCTCCGCCCTGGCGTCCACGGCAGATAAAATCCCGTTTGCTTTAAGTTCTTTGTGTACCTTATTTGCATAATCCAGATATTTATCTGAAATCGGCAGCACGCGCACCTGCTCCGGGCACAGCCAGGTGGGAAACAGACCTGCGTACTTCTCAATCAGCCATGCCAGTGTCCGCTCATAGCATCCGATGGACGTTCTGTGAATGATATACGGACGGACTTTCTCTCCATTCTGGTCAATATAATACATATCAAACTGCTCTGCCAAAAGAGCGTCCCACTGGATTGTAATCATCGTATCTTCTTTGCCGTAAACATTTTTTGTATTAATATCCACTTTCGGCCCATAGAACGCGGCTTCTCCCACATCCTCCACAAACGGAATATCAAGCTCAATCAAAATCTGACGAATATGTTCTTCCGTTTCATTCCAGACTTCCGGTTCGCCTATATATTTTTCCCGGTTATTCGGATCCCATTTGGAAAGATGGTAGGTCACATCTTCTTCCACGCCAAGTGTCGTGAGGCATTTCTTCGCCAGCGCCATACATCCTTTAAACTCTTCTACCATCTGATCCGGCCTGACGATCAGATGCCCCTCGGAGATTGTAAACTGGCGCACACGGGTCAGACCGTGCATCTCTCCGGAATCCTCATTCCGAAACAATGTGGATGTCTCGCCGTAACGAAGCGGCAGATCTCTGTAAGATTTCTGACTTGCTTTATATACATAATATTGGAACGGACAAGTCATAGGACGCAAAGCAAACACTTCTTTATCCTTTTCCTCATCTCCTAAGACAAACATACCTTCTTTATAGTGATCCCAGTGACCGGATATTTTATATAGGTCGCTTTTTGCCATGAGAGGCGTCTTGGTGCGGATATAACCCCAGTTATTATCTTCTTCATCCTCAATCCACCTTTGAAGCGTTTGGATCATCTTGGCGCCTTTAGGCATCAGAAGCGGCAGTCCCTGGCCGATCACATCCACGGTCGTAAACAGTTCCATCTCGCGGCCCAGTTTATTATGGTCGCGCTTCTTTATATCCTCCAAATGCTGAAGGTAAGTCTCCAGCTCCTCCTTGGTAGCAAAAGCGCTACCATAGATCCTCTGGAGCATCGTACGATCGGAATCCCCGCGCCAGTACGCGCCGGAAGAAGAGGTCAGCTTAAAGGCTTTGATCCCTTTTGTGCTCATCAGGTGCGGACCTGCGCACAGATCTACAAAGTCTCCCTGGCTGTAAAAAGAAATGACCGCATCCTCGGGAAGATCCCGGATCAGCTCTTCTTTATAAGGCTCGCCTTTTTCCTGCATATACTGAATAGCTTCTTCTCTTGGTTTAGTAAAGCATTCCAGTTTGGCGCCTTTTTTAATAATTTTTTTCATCTCTTTTTCAATTTTATCCAGGTCTTCTCTGGAAAATGGTTCCGCCTCAAAATCATAATAATATCCCGTGTCAATAGCCGGTCCGATGGCCAGTTTTGCATTCGGAAACAATCTTTTCACCGCCTCCGCCAGCACATGGGAACAGGTATGGCGCACTACTCTAAGTCCTGCCTCATCCCTGGCAGTTAAAATATTTAATGTGCAGTCTTTGTCTACCATTGTCCGAAGATCAACCACCTCGCCGTTAAGTTCACCTGCGCAAGCGGCCCTGGCCAGTCCATCACTGATATCATATGCAATATCAATAACAGATTTACTCTCTTCATACTCTTTAACAGAGCCGTCTTTCAATGTAATTTTCATAATCATAAACCTCCTGAAATAAAAAATCCCCGAATAATCCGAAGATTACTCAGGGACGATATACATAGTTACCGCGGTTCCACCCTAATTGCATGTACCACTCATTAGACGATAACGGTGTCGGCCGGGCTGTATTAAAGCCGCTCCAGGGTGGTCTTCAGATAAACTGTCCATAAGGCGCTTCCACCTTACCGTCTCTCTCTGTATGGAACCTGTCTGTCCTACTCTTCCTGTCTTCGCGTTTTCCTGATGTTTTTCTAATTATAAACGTGATCTTTACGCTTGTCAATATTCTTTCTACTTTTTACCGCAGCACTGTTTGTACTTTTTCCCACTGCCGCAGGGACATGGATCGTTACGCCCGATCTTCGGCCCCTTTACGATCGTGCCCGATTTTTTCTGTTCCAGATAAAGTGCCTTTTTCTTCTCATCATCAAAGATATCATTCCACTGCGGCAGCTCATACAGCCAGTCCGCTTTGGCGTCCACCATGTTCTTATATAATCTTTCCTTGTCGAACTTCAGGCTGACGACGGTATCTTCTTCCA
>CAJUMT010000049.1 GCA_910587495.1 uncultured Lachnospiraceae bacterium
ACCAGAAAATGGATGCCTTGTTCATAATTTATTCATTCATGCGTTTGTCGTGTAACGGGTTCCTTTCAGAATCGGACTGATATGTTTGTAGAGCAGCATCGTAACTACCGACACAAGAACACCTTTTATCAGGTTAAAGGGAGCTACGGCCAGAAACGCAAAGGTCCAGATACCGTTAATCGACGGATGAATCGCCGTTCCCATGTCAATAAAAACTTCAATGGGCGTGCCAAAAGCTTTGGAATAGGCAGGAAGCAAAATCAATGCGTTGATGCATATAGCCGCAGCTGTTATGGCAATCACACCCGCTCCCAGACCAATCAGTGCATTTTTACGGCTCTTTTTTGCCTGATAGATCAGGGAAGCCGGAACCACAAACGCGCAGCCCATGACAAAATTAGCAAATTCGCCCACAAACGCCGTATCAGTTCCGCTGATCGCCAGGTTCAGAAGAATCTTCACAAGCTCGGCCATCACACCAGCCACCGGCCCTAAGGCAAAAGCGCCGATCAAAATCGGAACCTCGCTAAGATCCAATTCATAGAAGCTGGGCGCAATAAAGGGAAGCGGAAACTCAAAGAGCATCAAAACTACGGCGATGGCGGCAAGCATACCTACGCTGACGATCGTCCGGATATTACTACTGTTCATGGTTGCTGTGGAATGTGCGGTTGCTGTTGTTTTCATTAAGTTATTCTCCTTTCAACTATCAAGAGATTCCGTTGGAGAAAACGGATGGAGCCAGATGTTTTCGGCTACATAAAAGCCCCGGACTATAAAAATCCGGGGCAAACCATACACAATCATGTATAAAATGTTTTCTTCTCTCATCCAGACTGTCACTGTCGGTTCCGGAATCTCACCGGATCAGCCGCCAAAGCGGGTCGCGGACTTTCCCTTTTCCCTACAAAGGGTTTCACCGCCGGTAGGGAATCGCACCCTGCCCCGAAGAATCTCTTTATTTTGCTGTTGCTATTATAACTCTTTATAAGCGGTTATGCAAGGGGATTTTCGGGCTTTTTTGGCATTCATTTTTTCTACCATTTCAAGCCTTTAAATTGTACTCATCAATTTCATCTTTTAAATTGTTTAGTTCCGCCATATTCGCCATAGCACGATATGCCGCACGGCCTATGGGTACACCTGTAGGATGACCTGACAGGTCGGCGGCAGCTTCCGACATCTCTGACGCCCGGATTTCCGATTCTGTGAGGTCCATAGTGCCAGTATATTGCATCTTTTTAAACGCCAACTTTTCCTGTACTTTTTCCTCCGTAGCGTCACACATGACTTTTTTCTTATCGGTGTAATCCACTATCTTCTGCTTTTTAATATCTTCGGCAAGCCGCTTCTCTTCTAATTGTTTTTGGCGGGTTCGTTCCTTCGCCCGTTCTTCCCGAAGCTTTCTTTCCTGTGCTCTTTTTTGTTCTCTGATGCGCTTTGTCTCTTTTTCCTGCCTTCGCTTTCTCTCACGACGCTCCTGCGCTGTGTTATCCCTTTCCATTGCCACAGCTTCGAGATAAAGTTCCGGGGCATACTTTTTTAAGAAAGCTTTTTCATCCGGTGTAAGCCGTTTTCCTGCCCGTATCTTGGCTTTTATCTTCGCAAGTTTCTTTTTGGCGGATGCATTGTTTTTCTCCGTTTGCTTTAGCATGTCTGACCTAATCTTTGCCGCGTCCATAGCCATAGCCTTGTACCCCCTTTATTATCTCTCATAAAAATAAACTTCCTTATTCTTATATTTCGGCAAAATAAAGGGATCTATAAACAAAAGCAAAAGGGAATGTACAATAATCTTACACAAACAATTCTTTTTCCTGCATAACACTCTTATAGGCAGGACGAATGATCTTATTCATCCCGATGATTTCCTCAATCCTGTGCGCACTCCATCCTACGATCCTGGCAATGGCGAAGATCGGCGTATACAATTCCACCGGAATCCCCAGCATGTCATAAACGAATCCGCTGTAAAAATCCACATTCGGGCTGACGCCTTTGTAGATCTTGCGCTTCCTGGCGATCAGTTCCGGCGCCAGCTCTTCTATATTATTATACAGCATCATATCCTCCTGCCGGTTCTTCTCCACCGATAGCTGTTCCACGAATCCTTTGAATATCTTTTCGCGGGGATCAGAAAGAGAGTACACTGCATGTCCCATCCCATAGATCAGACCCTTCTGGTCAAAAACTTCTCCATCCAAAATCCTGCTTAAATAATCTGCCACTTCTTCTTTGTCTGCATAATCCTTCACATTTTCCCGAATATCATTCATCATTTCCATGACTTTAATATTCGCGCCGCCGTGTTTAGGTCCTTTCAAAGAAGACATAGCAGCCGCAATGGCAGAATATGTATCCGAGCCGGAAGACGTGACAACACGGGTGGTAAATGTGGAATTGTTTCCGCCTCCATGTTCCATATGCAAAATCAACGCCACATCCAGTACTTTTGCTTCCAGGAATGTACATTGCTTATCCGGCCTTAACATCATCAAAAGATTCTCCGCCGTTGACATATCCGGATTCGGCCTGTGGATATACATACTCTCATCCCGCTCATAGTGATTATATGCATGGTAACCATAGGCTGCCAGCATAGGAAACACGCTCACCAGATTCAAACACTGGCGAATCACATTACCCACCTCATTATCATTCAAATGGTCGTCATAGGAGGCAAGCGTCAGGATACTCCTGGTCATGGAGTTCATAATATCCTTACCTGGCGCTTTCATGATTACGTCCCGGGTGAAATTCGTCGGAAGCTCCCGCCCACAAGCCAGCAGGTCTGCGAACTGAACCTCTTCCTCTGCAGTGGGGATCTTGCCAAACAGCAAAAGGAATGCCGTCTTTTCAAACCCAAAAGAGTCTGCCGGGATGTTTTTCACCCAATCTATTACATTGTATCCGCGATACCAGAGCTTTCCTTCACAGGGAATCTTCTTTCCGTTCTCCTGTTTAAAAGAATCGATCTTGGAAATATTGGTCAATCCGGTCAACACCCCGTTACCATTGATGTCACGAAGTCCCCGGTTCACACCATACTCCTTAAACAGATCATCCGATATCGTATCGTTTTCTACACATAATCTTTCGTATTTTTCCGTATACTCAGCCCATTTTTCGTAATATCCCATTAAATTCCCCCTTTTATTTTAGTGTATTACATACTATGTTAACATAATTTTTTCTAAATTTCCATGTTTTTATTCTTTTTTTAGATTTAAAGCCCACAAACAGATCACTGAACTACTGCTTCCGGAGGCACTTCAGGCGCGGGAACCTCTGGCACCGGTTCGGGCTGCGGTACCGGCGCGGGTTCGGGCTGCGGTTCGGGCACAGGCTGCTCTGCTCCCGGTTCCAAAGGAGGTGTCTCGGGCACTACTCCTTCCTCAGCAGGCGGCGTTTCCGGTTCCGGCACACGCTCTTTTGGCTCGGTTCCCGGCATATAGTAGCAGATCACAGCAGTCCCTTTCTCGATATTCTCATAAATCTGTTTGGCAATGGACGGCGGAAGATTGATACATCCATGGGAGCCGTTTGTCTTATAAATGTTTCCTCCGAAAGAACTTCTCCAGTTGGCATCATGCATACCAATATTCAGGTTAAAAGGCATCCAGTAAGACACCGGCGTACGGTAATTCTCTCCTTTCAGAGTCGCGTCCCGCTGTTTGTAAGTAATGCCATAAACACCTGCAGGCGTGTCATATCCTCTGGAAGCATTTCCTGATACAAAATCTGATTCCAGTATTTGCTGTCCGTCTTTATATAAGTACAGATGCTGCGCAGTCAGATTAATCTCCACATAAGTAGAACCATAATCCTGCGCCCCGTAAGCTGCTGCTGTCTGACGATAAACTGGCGTGCGTGCCCCACTCTCTCCATTCCTGATCATCTGCGCAAGCTCTATTGCCTCTTGATCCGTATCCATCCACCATCCATAATCTCCGCTGTTAATCTTAACCTCCGTGCCATAAGTAGTTTTAAAAGTGCGGGGCCGAAAGATCGTGTCATACTTTTTGCGAAGCTCTGCCACATAAGCTTCCACCTGGCTTTGATCTAAAGACACATTCGCGCCATCTACCGTAAGCCAGGTACTGATCAGTTCTCCGTCAAGAACTTCCTGATTTTCCCCGAAAGTATAGGTAATAGTCGTATGCGCATATTTTTGAAGCTTCTCCCGGGTCGCAAGAAGCTGCTCGTCTTCCGAGGTGACCTCAGGTGTCTTATAGCAGCCCGCCTCCTTTAGGTTCACTTGTTCTCTGAGCTGTTCCACAGCATCCTTCACCGTTTCAAGGGTTTTTTCAGTATCTAGCGCGTTTCCTTCCGTCTCCGGCACAATAGCATATCCGTTTTCCTTATCATAATCAGCTATGTACGCATCCGCAGGTTCCACAAAAAAATCCGCCTCGAATCCCTGCAGACTTTGAACTTCACATGCCAGTTTGTTTTCGTCATAAGTAATCAGTCCTTCTGTGTTGTGTTCTGCATGCTGGGGAATAAACCACTGAAAACTGTTCTGGGATTTCAGCAGTTCTTCCAAAGGCTCTGTTGACGCATAAGAAAGGTCTATGTCCTTCCCTGCGATTTCTTCCTCCAACACAGAACCGTCCTGCTTTAATTCCTCCACTTTGAGAAAATAATTTTCAGTCTGCGCTTTCAAATCATCAATCGTCATACCGGACACATCCACTTTATCAACGACTGTTCCATTCAAAAAGTGACTTTGATAATAGTACAACCCCACCCCATAGACAGCCGATCCTAAAAGCAGCAAACCACACAGTACAATCGGTACAACAGGAAAGCGCTTACGCTTTTGTTCTTCCATTCACTCCTCATTCCTTTCCAACTTTGTTCCTACAAAAACAGTATACAGATCTTTACGCAAAAATACAACCGGTTCATAAAGATATCATCCCAAACTGGGCTGGTTATATTTTTATAAACTGGATATTTTATTCAATCTGAACATCTGCTACCATATCATTCGTAAACCGCAGTGCTGCAACCTATTTAATATGATAAAAATAATGTGGAGGATGAACTATGAACACAATCGCAAACACCCATACCAAACCCCTCTATTCCACCCAGCGTATTGCTGTAGCCGCCGTCTTTATGGCCATGAACATCGCTTTAAGTTCCTTCGGCGTACCGGTTCCCGGCGGACATCTGTACTTATGCGACATCGCCATCTGCACAGCCAGTATTTTACTGGATCCGGTCAGTGCTTTTGTCGTGGGCGGCATAGGTTCTTTTTTAGGCGACGTCTTCTTCTATCCGGCGCCTATGTTTGTATCCCTTGTAACGCACGGACTGCAGGCGGCTGTAATCTCCCTGTGTTCCCATCATCTTTGGAAAAATAAAAAGTCCCTGGCCGCAGGCGCAGGCGTAACCATAGGGGCTGTCATCATGGTGGTCGGCTATACATTGGGAAAAGCTTTTGTATACAGCACACCTGCGTATGCTATCATTAAACTTCCTTTTGAGATTGCACAGGCTGCTGTGGGCGCTGTTGTTTCTATGATTTTATGCTTTAAATTTAAATTGGCAGAGTACTTTAACCACCTTTTCAACCAATAAAATCTTTCAGATATTTTTCCGGATCCTTTATCTTCATAAGCGGGGACATAAGGCAAACACCTTCTGCCCCCGCTTCTATACAGCTTTTTGCATTTCGAGGATGAATCCCTCCCACGGCATATACGGGAATTCTGACCAACCGGCAGACTTCCGAAAGAAATGGAATTCCCCGGGGCGGCAAATCTTTTTTACAATCTGTGGCATAAATATGTCCGGCGCTTAGATAAGACGCCCCCGCCTGCCAGGCATTTTCAGCCTCCCAAACTGAATGAATCGATACGCCGACAGTCTCAAACCATGCTTTGTCCTCTGGTTCCATGGCATGAAAAACCGGATATGGAAGATGTATACTACGGTTCCCAAGCCGCCTGGCAGCATCTATAAATGTATGAAGCATAAGAGACACCCCATACTGTCTGCAAATGGTCCAAACCTGACCTGCCAGCTCTTCATATTCCGGTTCCGGCAGGTCTTTTTCCCTCAAGATGATCCCGGACACCCCGGCTTTCACAATCTTTTCAAGCTGTCTTAAAAAATCGCCTTCTACAAGATGTCGATTTGTTATACAAAATATTTTACACATAGACATAATCGTTTAGCACCGGCTGAAGCCCCTCTCCTTCCATATCTGCATACATCTGGCTAAAGCTCCTGTCATCAGAGATTTCAAACTGTTCGTCGCCGGCATCCTCTATTTGGTTTCCTTCATACTTGCTTTCATGGTCACCGATGCCTGTAGACACACCCGCGGATACTTTGGTAGCCGCAATCTTCACAATCCCGTCCCGAAAATACTTCTGTTCCCGGGAAGATACAGTGATCCCCACATATGGCAGAAAAATGCGATATGCACATAGGATCTGACAAAGCTCTTTTTCATGAACATCCTGCGGGCCAATTCTGTCATTGTTAATGATCGGACGAAGGCGCGGACAAGAGAGAGAATATTCCACATAAGGATATTTTTTCTGAAGATAGTACACATGCATCGCACTGGCAAAGGCGTCTTTTCTAAAATCTGCAAGGCCAAACAGGGCGGAAAAAGCCACGCCCCGCATACCGCCCAAGATGGCCCTCTCCTGCGCTTCAAACCGATAGGGAAATATCCTTTTATGCCCCAAAAGGTGCAGTTTTTCATACGCGTCCGAATCATAAGTCTCCTGGAACACCGTCACATAGTCCGCACCGCATTCGTGGAGGTAGTGGTATTCGTCCGTATTCACCGGATAGATCTCCAGCCCTACATTCCGGAAATATTTCGCCGCCGTCTTGCAGGCTTCCCCTATATATTCCACACTGCTTTTGCCTCGGCTTTCCCCTGTTAAAAGAAGTATCTCTTCCATACCGGAAGCGGCGATAATCTGCATTTCATGCTCTATCTCTTCCGGCGCCAGTTTTTTTCTTACTATATCATTGTAACAATTAAATCCGCAGTACACACAATAATTCTCGCAATAATTGGCGATGTATAAAGGGGTAAACAAATAGACCGTATTTCCAAAATGTTTCCCCGTTTCTTCCCTGGCCCGCACCGCCATCTCTTCCAGACGAGGCAGCGCCGCCGGGGACAGAAGCGCTTTTAGATCTTCCACACCGCAAGTTTCCCGCATAAGGGCATTTTTTACATCCGCATCCGTATAAACCGCGGGATCATAGCTGCGCATCTGGCCAAGTACCTGATCCATAATGTCCGAAGAGATACGTTCCATTCCGTCCATATATTCCATATGGTTTTTACGGCTCGACGGA
This sequence comes from uncultured Lachnospiraceae bacterium, assembly GCA_910587495.1. GTDB lineage: Bacteria > Bacillota > Clostridia > Lachnospirales > Lachnospiraceae > Hominiventricola. The sequence goes on from CAJUMT010000049.1 coordinate 7,339, forward strand.
TCTCTCTCCAAACGGCGCTTTTTTTCCAAAACCTTTTCACTCAATTCTGCAGAATCGACAAAAAACTGATTTTTTTCCACTCCTATGTCACCTCTAATCCCTTAAGAATCCGGTCAACGGATCGGAAGCAGCAGCTCCGCGTTCTAATACTCTGCCAAGCCCCGACAAATAAGCAACTCTGCCCGCCTCAATGGCTGCTTTAAACGCGCCGGCCATCAAGGGAATATTCCCTGCCGTTGCAATAGCCGTATTAGCCATAATGGCAGTCGCACCCATTTCCATAGCCTCACAGGCCTGAGACGGCCTGCCGATGCCCGCGTCTACGATAACAGGCAGGTCGATCTCGTCAATCAGGATGCGGATAAATTCTCTGGCCGCCAAGCCTTTGTTGGAACCGATAGGCGCCGCCAGGGGCATGACCGCCGCCACGCCCGCTTCTACAAGCGCCCTGGCCACATACAAATCCGGAAACATATACGGAAGTACTACAAATCCTTCTTTTACCAGGATTTCTGTTGCCTTTACTGTTTCAATATTGTCAGGAAGCAGATATTTGCTGTCCTTCATAATCTCGATTTTTACAAAATTGCCGCAGCCAAGCTCTCTGGCCATCCTGGCGATCCGCACTGCCTCTTTAGCATCTCTGGCTCCGGAAGTATTGGGCAGCAAAGTTACTCCATCCGGTATGTAATCCAGGATATTCTCAGTTTTTTTTGTGTTAGTCCTGCGAACCGCCAACGTGATGATCTGGGCGCCCGCATGCTCCACCGCTGCCTGAATCAGTTCCATGGAATATTTTCCAGAGCCAAGAATAAAACGCGAGTGAAACTCTTTTCCTCCTAATGTAAATGTATCGTTCCTCATATTTCTCCTCCTTGTATGATCAATTCTACGATTTTGTTTGCCTGATGGGCCGCACAGAGCATTACCCGGGGCGCCATCAGGCTGCCGCATGTCTCGACATCAGAGACTTCGTCTCCGCACAGATAATAATGGGGCGTAATCTTCCTGGTATGAATCCGGTTGCTTTCTCCAAAACCCGCCATTCCCGAAGCGCCCACCAAATACTGATCCGGAAAATGTTCCAGAACATAGTTGGTAAGCATGGCTTTTGCCTCCGGTTGATCGAAAGCTTCGCAGACATACGCCTCATCTTTCAGAAGTTCACCTGCATTTTCTGCTGTCATCCGTACACAGTCAGTACGAATCTTAAGATAGGGATTAAAAGATAAAAGCCATTCTTTTAAAGCCTCCGGCTTTGGCATGCCCAGCTGGGCAAGAGTATACTCCTGTCGGTTCAGGTTTGACAGCTCCACGCAGTCATAATCAATCAAATGCAGCCTGCCGACCCCGCATCTGGCCAGCGCAGCCGCAATATGGGATCCTAAGCCGCCCAGGCCGCAAACTGCTACTTTCGCATTTTTTAGTTTCTCCTGTATCGGTCGGGTGTGACGCAGCGCCAGCGCATCGTCTAATTCATTTTCACTTACCATACGCGTTCAGCCTCCCCCCACAAAACTGACAATTTCAATCACATCTCCTTCTAAAAGAACCGTTTCCCCGTAACGCGATTTAGGAACAATCTGTTCGTTGCGTTCCACAGCAAGACGCTCTGGCTGATAACCTTCCCCCATCAGATAGTCCAGAAGGGACATTCCCTGGGCCTGCGTCTCTCTTCCGTTAATCTTTACCATATAACTCCTCCTGTGATGTCTTTTTATGTTCTTAGATTCACAATAAAAAGCCGCATGAAGCAATACACCCGTGGTGGTGTACCCCTTCATGCGGCTTTGTAAACCGTCAATCTACAAATTATATTAGACAAAATATGTTTATTTGTCAAACATTTTTTATCTCAGTCGTGTTAAGCACCTGATCCAATGCCTCGAACAGTTTTTCCACATTGATTGGCTTTGCTATATAGCCGTTCATCCCGCACTTTAACGCCTCCTGCCTGTCTTCTTCAAAGGCATTGGCTGTCATAGCCAGGATAGGTAAGGAAGCAATCTTATCATTCTCAAGCCTGCGAATCTCTTTAACCGCTTCATAACCGTTCATAACCGGCATCTGAACATCCATCAGTACCACCTGGTAGTAACCGGGTTCTGATTTTTTAAGCATATCTACGGCAACCTTTCCATTTTCCGCCACATCTACAGTAAAGCCGGCATCTCCCAAAATCGCTGTGGCAATTTCCTGATTTAGTATATTATCCTCCGCCAGCAGAATACGTCCTGTATGGAACTCCCGGAACTCGTTCTCCTTACCCTCTTCTTTGACGGCATCCGCATTCACTATGGAATCCAGACAGCTGCGAAGCTCCGATAAAAACAGCGGTTTGCTGCAAAAAGCCGTGACTCCTGCTTCCCTTGCTTCTTCTTCTATATCCGACCAGTCATATGCGGTCAGAACAATAACCGGTACATCCTCTCCTATCTCTTTTCGTATTCTTCTCGTAACCTCAATTCCATTCATATCCGGCATCAGCCAGTCGATAATATATACACAATAATGATCTCCCCGAGAAATCGCCTGACGTGTACGCAGCACCGCCTCTTTCCCTGACAAGGTCCATTCTGCACGCATGCCGATCTGAGTCAGCATATAGGATACACTGTCACAGGTATTAAAATCATCATCCGCTACCAATGCACGGCTGTTCTTAAGCTCCGCTATCATCTGAGGCTCTTTTGCTTCCTCACTCAGACGGAACATAAAGGAAACTATAAATTCTGTACCCACACCCTGCTCGCTTTTTACTTCAATAGAACCGTTCATCATATCCACAATATTTTTTGTAATGGCCATTCCAAGACCGGTTCCCTGAATACCGCTGATGGTCGTATTTTTCTCCCGTTCAAAAGGCTCAAATATATGGGATACAAACTCCTTGCTCATACCAATTCCAGTATCTTTTATATAAAACTCGTAGTTCGCGTATCCGGCAGGCGCTCCGGCTTTTTCTGTGATCCTCATAGTAACCATACCGCCCGCTTTGGTGTATTTGATGGAATTGCTCATTAAATTCAAAAGTACCTGATTCAGGCGCAGTTTGTCGCAGCAGATCTCCTCGTCAAAAACATCTACTGTGTCAATATACAGTTCCAACTGTTTGGCGTGAATATCCGCCTGTATAATATTGCGCAAACCATGCAGTATCTCCCGCAGGCTGCACGGTTTCTCATCCAAATGCATTTTGCCATTCTCAATTCGGCTCATATCCAGTACATCATTGATTAGGCTTAACAGATGATCGCCCGACGTCATGATCTTCTTTAAATACTCTTCCACCTGTTCTTTGTTGTTAATATGCGCAATAGCCAGCGCCGTAAAACCCACAATGGCATTCATAGGCGTACGAATATCATGGGACATATTGGAGAGAAATACACTCTTTGCCTTACTTGCCCGGTTGGCCTGTAAAAGCGCGTCTTCCAACAGACTTTTCTGCTCCATCTCACCTCGAATCTCTTCATCCACACTACGAAACCCAAGAGCTATCCCATGATTCTCATCCCATTCTCCTGCGCGCACAGCTTTCATCTGAAAATATTCCATCCTGCCGTTCCGGGATGTGCGGTAATTGATATAATAAGTATTCTTTTTTTCCAGCTCTTTTTCCAAATTCTCAGAAAGAGAAGCCTGGCGCAACGTCTCTTTGTCATCCTCATAGACCTGATCCTGTATGTAAAGCCGCATACTTTCTTCCAATGACAGTTTCTCTCCTGAAAACATGGCAAAATGCTCCGTATGGTCAGCAACACGAAGCGGCATGCCTAATCCCGTATGCAAATCAAAAAAACACACCAGTTCATACTCTATGCTTAACGCATGAACCAGCTCCATATGGCGCCTTTCCTTTCTCTTTTCTGCCAGCTTTTGTTCCGTGATGTCAAGAAGGAAGCGTTGATAAAAAGGTTCCCCGTTTTCCTTAACCAGTTTGACATTCCCCATGACGTGAAGGATGTCGCCGTTTTGATGAAGCACGCGATATTCTACACTGATGCTGTCCCCCTCTTTTTTCAGTCTCTGGATATGTTCTCTTAGCTTTTCTTTATCTTCATCCAGCACAGACTTTGCGATCATGTCAAATCCGTCAGCTAACAGTTCCTCCTGAGAATCATAGCCTAAAATCTTAAGCGCCGCCCTGTTCACGCTCAAAATACGCGAACCGTCCAACGAATGGCACATGACGCCGCAATCCATGGTCATAAAGATTTCTTCCAATGTACGATTCTTTCTTATGATTTCCTGCTCATAAGCCCGTTCCTGGGTAATGTCTATGCCCACGCCCACGGTTCCCATTACGCTTCCGTCCAGATCATACAAAGGAGACTTATAGGTCGTAAGCAGCCTTGTACCCTCGCCTGTCATCACCGTTTCTTCAGACACGACTGTCCTTTGGCTTTCCATGACCTGGCGCTCTGACTCTATGCAGGCTGGGTCATCCTGTTCCACATCCCAGATATAGGCGTGTCTGCGCCCCTGCACCTGTTCTTTTGTTTTATTAACTGTCTTACAAAAACTGTCGTTTACTTTTTCGTGTACGCCGTCTTTGTCTTTGTACCAAATCATACTCGGAATATTGTTAATTGTTGCTTCCAGGTAATGGCTGGTCTGCCAGGCATCCTTATCCCGCATACAGGACTGCTGCCATCTTAAAAAACGAAAACGCACTTCCTCGTCCGACATAGGCAAAGTCCATATGTCCTTTATCTTTCCAAAACTGCCCTTCAGGAGATTTGTCTGCTCTTTGGAAACCAATAGGATCAGCTCTGTCTGATCACCCAGATCGGAAATAAGCGTACGGAGCGTATCTTCAGCGCAATTATCCTCCGGCGCAGCCAGAATCACATCCGCCTTGGACGCTAACTCTTTTTTGAGATCCCTACTCTCTGAAAATTCATGTGTAAAATGTTCCAGGGGCGACATCCCCTTTATAATGTCAAACGCCCTGCTGCGGCCCATCAGATAGAACCGTATATGGCAATGATACATTCTGCTTCTCCTCTCTGTACACTGCAGATTACAAGAAATTCGCCTGTATAATCATTTTAACAAGCCAACAGAGTAATGTCAATATTCTCTAGCGTCTTCCATCCACATACACTGCTTTTCCGGTCTCGATACAGTACGCCGCCAATTTTCCCCCATATACACATCCACAGTCAATAGCGATATGCCCGTTTCCCTGGTAAATTTTAGCCATCTGATCTTTCCTGATACAGGGGGTGGGCGTATGCCCGGTAATCACAAATGTATGGGGATCTTCATAGTATCTCTTGCCGTAATCTGTCCGCGTATGAATAAAATCCATAAAATCGTAATCCTCTAAAGAAACACCCTCTTTAAATCCCGCAATTCCTGCATGAACAAGAACATAAGTATTTTCGCCGTCTCTCACCGTTTCGTATACGCCGGCATTTTCCAGCCATTTGTCAATGACGTTTCTTTCGTCCCGAGATAATCGTATAAATTGCTTCGCCGTAGTGATCCCGCCGTCTTCCAGCCACATCTGAAAGTCTTTGATATCGTCCGGATCGCAGGCGGACAGATCCTTATTCGACAGATTCAATCCCCTGCTGCCCAGAAAATACCAAAACAGAAAGTCATGGTTTCCCATGATGAAAGTGACATTTTTTCGCCCTATCAAATCCTGAAGTACTTTTACAGGCGCAGGGCCTCTGTCTACTGCATCCCCCAGGACATACAGATGGTCTTTCTCTGACAGGCAAAGTTTTTCGAGCAGTGCCATATACTCATTATAACATCCGTGTATGTCAGAAATCACATAATTCATATCACAGTATCCTTCCTCATATTTTATCTTTTACTCAAGTTCTGCAGAAATGTCTCTCATCAATTCCCAGGCGGCGTCTCTTTCCTTTTTTTGCTCCGACGTCAGTTCTTCATACCTGCACAGCATGGGATGCTGTCTTGCCGCATCGTCACGGACAGGGCCATAACTCCAGTTGTAAAATATATAGAAACGAAGCCAGCGCATATGGTCCAGCTTACGATACATTTCTCTTATAACCTCTGCATTTCTTGTCTCACAATATGTACCGTATGCTTTTCTTACTGCAGACGCAGTCAGCTCCGTAATTGTTTCATCTTTTAGGAGAATCCGGGTTTTCATCAAAAGATGATCTGCGGCAACAATTTTAGACTGCCTATGGAGGTCGTCCAGCTCATCCCAGTCAAGCGTAGGATAAGAGACAGAATTGCGAAAAATCTCATTGATCATAATAGCCGCCCTATTCAGCTCCGTGCGAATAATCTGCTTCGACGTGTAAATATCCTCATTGGTGCCAAAATAAGAGATGCCCGGCGCTTTTCGGCTGCTGCGCAGATCAATGCGGCCGGAAATCCGGTAGTATTTATTCAGGGTCCAGAAAATACTCCATCCATTTTGTTCATCGTCATCACAGATAATAATGCGGTCCGCCTGTTCCAGAACAGAACGATTTTCCTCCCAGCCTTCCCCATGAAAAATCAGAGAATCTCCGGTTTCAGACACTTGATGCAGCGTAAATACTTCTCCCAGGCGATCATGTACGGCAAGAAATGAGCCAACATGCCCGAAAATATGATAGGCTACATGCTGATCTATGGATATAATATTTGTTAATATGGCCCGCTCCAGGATACTACATCCATAGTTTCCAAATCCAATCAGCACAATTGTATTTTCATGCCTGCATAATGGTTTAGAACGCCAGTACTGTCTAGCGCAGCATTCATAACTGTGAAAAAAATTAATATTGCCTGAAAGTTTATCCTGCCCGTTTGTGGTTCTTGCATAAACCTCCACCGGCAGTTCATGCAGATTAACCGCCCGACTGTTAACGCCGATATCGTTTTCTTTCATCAGAAAAACTTTACATCTGGACCCTTTATTTTTCTTTTTTGCCACAATCCGGTCCGGCGATGCACTCAGATAAATACAAGGATAATTGGGGATCTCGTTGTGACCGCTTCTTTTCTCTCCATATATAATCAGCGCATCCGGATCTTCTTTATAGATGTTGGCTGCCAATGTATTGGATTCCACCCCATAATCCGCAAAATAATACCAGTTTTTATAGCGGTATAAGCCGAGCATAAAAAAAGGCAGTCCTTCACTTGCAATAAAAGACACCACAGCGCCAAGCAAAGTCACCATTATACCCGCGGACAAAAGTATAAAAATCATTCCCACCGCGTGGCCTAAGGGCGTCACGGGAACCAGATCGCCGTATCCTACGGTAGTCAGAGTCACCAGTGAATACCAGAACGCATCTCCAAATGTGCGAATTACTGCATTGCTGCTCGCAGATTCCGAACAATACAGAATAGCCAAAAGGCCGATATAAATCAATGCTATCAGTATAATCAGATACAAATAGATATGCTTTCTTGGCTTCATGCTTCCGGTCGTCTCCTTTTTGAGAATCATTATAACATACAATTTTGATATAGCACAACTTTGCAAATCAGAAATGTTCATTGTTTATTTATTGGGATTTGTGTAATATAATTATTTTTTAAGGAAAGGGAGCAAACATGGCTTATAAAATATTGATAATTGATGATGATGCAGAACTTCTTAAAATGCTGAAACAATATTTCGAAATAAAAAAATATGAAATTATCGCGGCAGAGAGTGGGGCGGAAGGATTAGGCAAAATGAAACTGCAGCCGGATATTATACTGCTAGATGTAAATATGCCGGATATTGACGGAATAGAGATATGCAGAAGAATACGGGATAAAACAGACTGTCCTATTCTATTTTTGACTGCACGGGTAGAAGAGCAGGACGTTGTAAACGGGCTTACTTCAGGAGGCGATGATTATATATTAAAGCCATTTAGCCTGAAAGAGCTTGATGCAAGGATTACGGCGCACCTGAAACGGGAGGTGCGCCGTAAAAACAGGACGCATTGCTGCTTTCAGGGCGAATTATCTATTGATTATAAAGCAAAGACCGTGCAGATTCACACAAACTATCTTGATCTGACAAGACTGGAATACGAAATCATTGAATTTTTAACCATGAACCCGGGAATGGTTTTTGATAAAGAAAGAATTTATGAAAGGGTCTGCGGATTTGATGCGGCAGGCGACAGCAGGGTCATTACAGAGCTGATCCGCAGAATCAGAAAAAAGTTTCAGCAATATACCGAAACAGCGTATATTGAAACCGTATGGGGGATGGGATATCGATGGATAAAATAAGAAATCTTTCCCTGAGAAAAACAATTTTTCTCTATATGGCAATAACTCTATTCTGTAGCTTTCTTCTCTCGGCTGTTATTGTCAGGGCAGCCGGACGGACACAAATGCAGATCTGGTGGAAATATGTAGATGAAGAAGCATATTTTAAAGCAGCGGAAAGTGAAGGTCCTTATTCCATCACAGATATTCGAAGACCTGTGGATGATAAAATGACTCCTTCAGATCTTTTTGTGTCAGAATTTTGCGACTTTTTGCAGACATATACCATATTGATTTTGTCTATAGCAGGTAGCTGCGGAGCGGTTTTCCTTTTTTACCGGAACAAGCTGAAAAGACCGATTGAAGAGCTGGCACTGGCCTCGCAGGAGATTGCCAATAACCATCTGGATTTCAATATTGCCTATGAAAACAAAGACGAGATGGGTACGCTCTGCAGGGAGTTTGAACGGATGCGGGGGCAGCTTGCCGCGAACAATCAGATCTTATGGAGAACAATCGAAGAAGAAAAGATGCGGCAGGCAGCCATCGCCCACGATATACGCGCTCCGTTGTCTATTTTAAAAGGGTATCAGGAAATGCTGACAGAGTATTTGCCAAGTGCGGATATTGATTTGTGTCAGGCCATGGAAATGCTGTCAGAATGCGGGCATCAGATTGAACGTATGGATACCTTTGTAGAAGCAATGCGGAAACTGAGCAGTTTAGAAAGCAGGGAACTGGCCGCAGGAGATATTTCTGCCGGACAGTTAGAGGAAGAACTCCGGGCAGAACTTGCCATTTTGGAAAAAGAGTATAGAAAACAATGCATACTGCAAATGTTGGAATCAGGGGAAAGCTTTTACGGAGATAAGGAAATGATTCTGGAGGTAACGGAAAATCTGCTGTCAAACGCCCTTCGTTATGGAAAACAGCAAATCGTAATTCTGGTAAAGATGGAATATGCAGAATTAAGTATTTGTGTCAGGGATGACGGAGACGGTTTTCAGGAAGATGCGGAAAAAATTACGAAAGCGTTCTATGGACAGAACATGAAAGACAGCTTAAAGCATGCGGGAATCGGAATGTATATCAGCAGGCTGTATTGTGAAAAGCATGGAGGAAAATTAGTCCTGGGAAATAATGAACAAGGCGGCGCCGCGGCAACGGCAATATTCCGTCGGATTGCGTAAGTGATCCGGCGTTTTTTCAGCCTTCATTTTCATTGTCTTTTTATTGTGATCTTTCTTTTACAATATAGTTACAAGGTTAAGGGAGGCGAAAATTATGTGGCCGATTTTAAAAAGAGAAGTTAAAAATTATATCCGAAATCCCCTGCTTTGGTTTGGCATCGCAGTCGGTGTTCTGATAATATTCCAAAATATAAGTCCTTATCTTGGTATCCATTATCTCCTGGAAGGAGAAACCATCGAGAATGATTATCCGGAAACAATTCACGAAGGGGATGTTTATGAGGGATATGTACCGACAAAACAGGAACTAAGGCAGAAAATGTGGAAAGAGCGGATACAGGAAGTTCTGATTTCCGAATTTGAAATGAACCGTGCAGACGTTGAGTCTCTAATGGATGAAATAAAAGAAATGGATATAATGGAAGCCTGTTCCCACCTGGAGCGATATGGCTACTACAATGCATATTATGAGTATAAAATGACGGCCTATCATAAAGGTACGCGCGAAGAAATTAATTCTTATATCGCGGGGAAACTGGAAAACAAATCCTTTTCCTATTACTTTTCAAGAAAATTCGCCGATTTTGCAGGACTGTTCATGGGATTTTTCGCTACAGTTTTGTTATCCGTTTTGTTTCTGCAGGATACGAAGAGAAGCACCTATGAACTTCTTCATACCAAACCTGTCAGCGCAGGAAAATACCTGTCAGGCAAAGTGGGCGGCGGTTTTGCCGTCTGCATACTGGTGCTGGCAGTCTTAAATCTGGCCTTCTTCGGCTTATGTCTTATATCAGCGGGAAACCATGGATTTGAAGTACGTTTGACGGACTTTCTACTGGCAACCTGTTTTTATATCCTGCCGAATATGCTGATGATTGTAAGTGTCTATAGTCTGATTTCATTATTATTTAAAAATCCGCTGCCTGCAGTGCCGCTTTTGTTTCTTTATATCGTATATTCCAATATGGGAAGCTATAGAAATGCGGAAGGCATTTATGGATATTATGGCAGGCCGTTAGCGATTATGGTGCGGTTCCCGGGAGTTTTTTTTGATACCGCTCCCCCGCCAATGGCACTGTTAAATCAGTGTTTCCTGATTCTAGCCGCCATATGCATCCTCTTTATCTCGATACAGCTATGGAAAAGGAGGCGGGTATATTAATGAGTGAAATAAAAATCTCTCTTCCGTTTTATAAAATTTCCTATGCGGCATTTTTTGTTGTGATATTAAGCCTTATCAGAGGGGTGGCTTACTCTGATGAAATAGGAATCGCGTTAGAGGCGCCAATGGCAATACTTGCCGCTTCCTTCTGTGCCGATACCTATACGCAGGAGATCACCAGCAAACGGTCAGAGATCCAGCGGCTATGCCCGATGAAAAAAAGGATTTGTTTCGTATACAGAAGGATTCTAATACAGGAAATATTTTTGCTGTTCCTTGCGGTCGTTGGATATGGATTGTTTTTTCTGTTCCAAAATCCAAGAATAGCTGAAATGAAAACAAGCGTCCAGGAAAGTGAAATATGCAAATTTCTGCTATACTCTGCCGCTGTCGCTGTCACTCTTGCTTTCTGGGGACTTTTATCGAATCTGCTCTCCTGCCTGTTTCGGAATATGTGGACGGGAATCGGCGTCTGCCTGATCTTGTGGCTTGCGACCAATTCCAGCATCGGCAACAAGTATTTCGGCGCATGGAATCTGTTTTCCTATTCATTCAGAAATCTGGAAAACACCGGTGATTTTAGCTGGATATACGGGAAATTTGTTTGTATTTGTACCGGAATCATAATAGTGGCTGTATTGCCAAAAATTATTAACTCAACTTTCCCACCAATAAAGCTGGTGCAAATGCTTGAATTATAAAGCAAAAA
>CAJUMT010000050.1 GCA_910587495.1 uncultured Lachnospiraceae bacterium
CAAAAGCAACAGCAGGGAATCTGCGCAATTTGGGAATGGATGCTGATACGATTGCTCAGGTACTTGATGTGAATGTTGCTCTTGTTAAGCAGTGGTTTGTGGAAAAATAAGCGTGATATTTGCTCGATAAGCATTTTTTGTAAATTCGCTTAAACGGAACGACTATTCCGCTCGCGCGGAGCGAGGCTATTTCGTTTTAAACGGCAAAGTATAGAACAAAAACTTTATCAAAGGATAGATAATATCCATACTGATTATATGAACAAATGCGTAAATAAAATTGTGAAAACCAAGCCGTCTTACATTACCATTGAAGAGTTAAATGTATCAGGGATGATGAAAAACAGGCATCTCTCCAGAGCGGTTGTTTTACAGAAGTTTTATGGGGTTCAGGGTGAAATTAGAGGCAGAATGTAAGGGGGCAGGGATTGAATTAAGGATTGCAGGCAAGTGGTATCCGTCAAGTAGGAGGAATATTATGAAAACACTGGAAGCCACACTGGATGAAAATGGCAATCAGGTTGTTATTCTGCCGGACATTATTTTTTCGGGCAAACAGAATATTGACTGGAATGAGGTGGAGAAGTATCTGGAACGCTTTGTCGGGGAATGGGCGGAAATAGCGGAGGTTGGAGACATTATTTATCTGGGAAAAGACTTTCCGGATGAATATGCTGGTTCAAAATATACAAGGAAAATGAAAGGCGGCAGGGCAAAGGCGAAAGCCAATGCGGCACAGGGCATTCGTGAAATGGTGGGGATTGCAACGGATAAAAAGTTCCAGGAGAACAGGAAAGGGAAACATTTCGGTGATGCCGCTAACGGCTGGTATTACTACACAACGCGGTTTGCCATACCGATATATGATAATGATGTGAAAACGGAAAACTATAATATTTATTCCGGCTGCCTGGTGGTAAACTGTACGGGGAAAGGGAAGATGTACCTGTATGATTTGGTGGATATAAAAAAAGAAGCGAGTAACCCACTCAGGACTAACAGGTAGCCAGTGGTACAAAACCGCCTCTCTTTGCTTAAAAGAATACCACTGGGCAGAAAATTTGTCAATCCTTTTTTGCTTTGATATAGGGGAATGGATGCTGATACGATTGCGCAGGTGCTTGATGTGAATGTTGTTCTTGTTAAGCAATGGTTTGCGGAAAAGAAGAACACAGTGCGATATCAGTCATGAATTAGAATTGTAATAAAGCGTCAGAGGTTATTATGAGAGACAAAACATACAAAAAATTAGAGAAATACGCGGGATATGTCGGAACAGAGCAATTATTAAAAGATGGTTTCACCAACAAACAGATTGCCTGTTTTGTAGAAGAACAGCTCTTGGAAAGAGTCTGCCATGGCTATTACTGGGTGACAAAATCCTTCTGTGAAAAACCTGGATCGTACAAGGCGATCGAGGTCTGCCTTAGCGATCCCAGGGCGGTCATATGTGCGGACAGCGCATGTTTTTATCTTGGTCTGATTCAAGAAGAACCAGAGAAACTTTCAGTTGCAACCAGCCGAAATGACCGCAGCAGCATACGGGTGACATTTCCGATTAAAAGACATTATTTTTCACAGAGCGATTTTTTTCAGAGCAGCCGTAAAATTACCTCGGATTTTGGCGACTATAATATTTTCGATATTGACAGAAGTGTATGCGACTGCATCCGTTTTAAAAAAGACATTGACACTTATGTTTTTGAACAGATTATAGATAATTATCGTAATCTGGAACATCGGCAGGAAATGCGTATGCAGGAGTACGCCAAAAGGCTGCGGGTCTTTGCAGAAGTAAAAAGATACTTTGAATCATGAGAGTGGCAATCTATTATACATAGCTTCCGGATATGTTGCTGTCCGGGAGTTTTTTGTTGAAAGGACAGGAAACAGGCAGTCATGTAAAACTTGTAAAAAAAGTGTCTATAGCGTATAATAGGGAAAAGTATAACACTTTTACAAGTGGTATGAAAGGAATGTTGTCATGCAGGAATTATTACTGACAGATAATGAAATAAATAAATTAAAAAAAGAAGCCGTTTTTTTAGTATGTAAATTGATGAAAACAGATTTAGTGGAAGTGATTTTGTATGGTTCATGCGCACGGGGCGATTATACCGGAGATTCAGATGTGGATATAGCATTAAATTACTAAATGTGATCGTATGGAAGGCAAAAAATATGATGACGGTTTGGATATGATTGCGACTCGGTTGGCCATGAAATATTTTGCTATCGTTAATTTTGTGTGTCTGCCATACGAAGAATATACGGAAAAAAAGGTGTGGTATGCATATTTCCGTAATATTGAGAATGAAGGAGAAATACTTTATGGATGATGAGTATGCATATATTCTTGTTAAAACAGGTGAAAAATGCGGGATATATAGCACAAAAAGTGGAAAAATATATTTCTCAAAAACAGTTTCTAAATAAGCAAGCGGATTAGTAAGATATAGATCTTCCCGAGGTGAACAATGGAACCAACACATATTTATCTAAGAAAATATTTACTCCCCTGGGTGGTTTTTTGTCTGGTGATCACGATGGCTGGAATCCTGATACCGGTCAGGGAGACGCGTTCTCTGGGTTTGGAAGGCGCGAACCAGGCGAACCTTCGCGCGCATACGGAAGAGCTGACCGAGGGCAGGCTTTTGGAGTTTACGCTGGATTTGCCTTCTGACACGTCGAAGGAGATCGGATTTTTCTTTACGGTTAATCAACATACGTTTACTACTGGTGTGCTGCATCTGTCTGCCTTGGAGGAAGGTACGTTGCTGGAAGACAAGTCTTTCCCGTTAAAAGACCTGACAGAAGACCAGTTTTTATTTCTACCGTTAGGCGAGGCGGCACGGGCTGCGGATACGCTTACCGTGCATTTGTACAGTGATGCGCTCTCTCAGGGGCCGTCCGTCTGGCTGAATGAGACGACGATAACGCCCGGGGGCGCATCTTTTGATGGTGTGCCTTTGTCCCAGAGCCTGGTCTATAATCTGACCTATACTGTACAGGTGCATCATTACCAGAAGCCCGTTCTGATCGGACTGATTCTTCTGTTTGTCGGGATCGGCGTATATAGTGTGGGCGGTTTTGTCCCCGGAGTAAGGAAAAGCCGGAAGGGACAGGCCTCCTGGTTTGTTATGCCGTCTGTAAAAGAGGTTCTTTTTTTAATGGCAGCGGGTCTTTTGACGGCGGTTTTATTTTTTTATCTGTATGATACTCAGATTCGCATCGCTCAGAATACCACAGAGAAAGCTTCGGTACTTAAATCTGACGGAGGTACTCTGCTGGTGAATAAAGCGCATGCGACTGTCAGCCAGATTGTAAAGCCTAAAGAGGACAGTCTGACAGGATTGGGTGTTCCTTTTTATCTGCAGGAGGGCGTTGCCTTGACAGAGGGAACCATGCATGCGAAGGTGACAGACCTGACGCTCAAAGGTGTTATGTGCGAGACGGATATTCAAGCGTCCCGTTTCATTTCCGGAGAGTATATCGGGCTTCTTTTTGACGAATCCCAGACAGGCGTGCAGGATCATGTATATCGGATAGATTTGACCTTTTCGCCGGAGTTATGGGACAGCGGCCTTGCGGTCATGACCAGCGCGGAAGGCTTATGTGTGAACGCATATCTGTATTTTAATATATTTTTGAAAAAATTTTTCTTCTTTATATTCTTGGGCGTGGAACTCTTTTTGTGCATTTTCTGGTATATGGCTTTTGTGTACAGGGCGTCTTTGGAAAATGTGTTCCTGGTAACGATTCTTTTTTTCGGGCTGGTTTATAATGTGATGCTGACGCCCCAGATGGTGCCGGACGAGGCGAAACATATAGATATGGCCTACAGATACAGCAATGAATTGTTGGGTTACGAGTCTTTAGGGGATATGAAATGTCTGATGCGCGCCGATGACGCGGCTTTGGAATTTACGGCTTCTCCTTCCTTTGCAAATTATCGGAATATTTATTATGGCCTGTTTTCCCAAGTACAGGACAGTTCTATGGTGGAAGCCCAGGTCAGCAGTAATATAGAAGGCAGCTTTTTTCTGTATGCACCGGCGGTATTAGGCATGACTCTGGCCAGAATGCTTGGATGGGGAACGGTTCCCATGCTTTTATTTGCCCGTTATCTGACTCTGGCTGTATTTGCCCTTTTGACATATTTTGGAATGAAGCGCCTGCCTTTTGGTAAAATGACATTGTTTGTTCTGGCGGTTTTACCGGTTAATATGCAGCAGTGTACTTCTTTTTCCCATGACGCCATGGTGCATGGAATTTTGTTTTTCTATTGTTGTCTGTGTCTGCAGGCGATTTTTTCCAGGGAACGCCTTACGGGACAGAGGATGCTGCTTCTCTTTTTAACAGAGTTCTTTCTTATATATTGCAAGAGCGGAAGCTACGCGCCTTTGTGTATTCTGCCCTGTCTGATTCCGCCGGACTGTTATGGCAGCCGGAAAAGAAAGATGATGGGGATGGTTTCTCTTATGAGTATTCCGGTCTTGGCGTTTTTTATGAAAAATGTGCAGATGATGACCGGGATTGTATCCACAACGGCGGCGACCAGCGTGGTCAGCACCGGGAACGGGGCGGAATACCTGACCGGTTATACAGTCGGATATTTCTTAAAAGACCCACTGGAGCTGATCTATATGATGGCAAATACATTTTTTGACAAGACGGGTTTTTATCTGGAATCCTTGATCGGTTATAAGCTTGGCTGGGTGGAGATTGAGACATCCATGATGATGGTATTGTTGTTCTGGTTTTTGCTCTTTTTGTCTGTCTGCGACCGAAGTGAGGACAGGATTCATATCCATAAGGGGCAGAGGTTTTGGATTATTTTTGCCTGTTTGGGCTGTACGGGACTCATCCTTATGGGCATGCTGCTTCAATGGACGCCTATGGGGCATGTCTCTGTAGAAGGTGTGCAGGGACGGTATTTCCTCCCGTTTATGCCTGTACTTTTGACGGCATGCAAAAATCGGGTTGTGGTATTAAAAGGGCGTATTGACCGGGGAATCGCAGTCGCGGCAGTGACAGGGCAGTTGCTGACGCTGGCCTGTATGATTCGGCAGGTGACCATGGTTTAGGGAAGGAGACAGCATGGATAAAAAAAGACTGGCGATCAATATGGTCGCGCAGCTTTTGGCTTTTGCGGTAAATATGGGGATCAGCTTTTTCCTGGCGCCTGTCATTGAGGCGCAGATTGCCAACACTTACGGCTTTATCGATCTGGCCAATAAATTTGTCCTGTACGCGCAGGTGGTGGTTTCGGCTCTCAATACCATGGCCAGCCGTTTCGTGACCATTCATATACACAGGGATGAAAAGCAGGAGGCCAATGAATATTTTTCTTCTGTATTTTTTGGAAACGTGATCATGGCCGGGATTTTTCTGATCCCGGCACTGGTAATTGTAATATTTATGGGGTCCATGCCTTTTTTGAATGTGCCGGAAAATCTTTTAAGAGATGTACAGCTTTTGTGGGCGTTTGTGTTCGGCAATTTCTTTTTAAGCATTATTACTTCTGTATATGGTGTGTCCACTTACGCGGCCAACCGTTTAGACCTGACCTCCATTCGTACCATGTATGCGGATATATTGCGTATTATTTTTCTGCTTGTGACGTTTACTGTATGGAAGCCGACGCTCTGGTTTGTAGGTGCGGCTTCCCTTTTGAGTACTTCCTATATTGCGTTCTGGAATCGTAGATTTACTTATCAGTTTTTGCCTGGTATCCGGGTGCGGCGTAAATATTTTAAATGGAAGAAGGTCTGGGAGCTCATTTCCTTAGGCGCCTGGAATTCTCTGACGCGGTTGGGACAGGTGCTTTTGGACGCGGTAGATATCCTGCTGGCAGGTGCCTTGATCACAGACGGAGGCGCTTCCATGACGCTTCTGTCTCTGGCGAAAATGGTGCCCACCTCCATATCCAGCCTGATGGGAACAGTAGTGGGGGTATTTAATCCCCAGATTACCATCGCTTATGCGGAGGGGGATAAAGACACGCTAGTGGCAGTCATCAAAAGCTGCAATCGTATTCTGATTTTTATTATGAGTATACCCATAGGCTTTCTGACCGCCTACGGACTAGATTTTTACAGACTGTGGATGCCGGGAAAAGATCCGTATGCGCTGCAGCGGCTTTCCCTTCTGGCGGTTGGGGTTCTCTATGTGAGTATGAGTATTCAGGTGCTTTATCATGTATTTATCATAACAAAAAAAGTAAAATGGAATTCCCTTGTGATATTTGGGTCGGGCGTGCTTTCGTCTGTTTTATCATTGACGCTGTTAAAGACAACGAATCTGGGTGTGATAAGCTTCCCGCTTTCCAGCATGCTGACAGGTCTTCTGCGTAATCTGATTTTTACACCTGTCTATGCGGCTCACTGTCTGGAGATCCGATGGAACCGTTTCTACAGCGACATTGTGTTGGGTGGATTATCCATTGGAGCTGTTACGGCGCTGGGACTTTTATCCCGTGTGATTTACCCTGTACACTCCTGGATCAACCTGATCCTGACAGGCGCGGTAGTAGGGCCTGTGGCGCTGCTGGCGAATTTTTTTATTATTCTTCGCAGAGAAGAAAGAGATATGGTGCTTGACATGGTGCGCGCCAAAGTTGCATTCCATAAATGAAAGGAAGAGATCCGTCTATGTACAGTGTGGTGATACCGGTCTATCAGGCGAAGTCGTGTCTTGCGCGCTGCGTAAACTCTTGGCTGTCTCAGACTAGAAAAGATTTTGAAGTGATCCTGGTGGACGACGGCTCCACGGACGGAAGCGCTGCGCTTTGCGACGAACTGGCAAAGACAGATCCAAGGGTCCGGGTCATTCATCAGAAAAATGCGGGCGTATCAGCGGCAAGGAATGAAGGCGTGAAAAGGGCAAAGGGGAAATTTCTCCTTTTTACCGACAGCGACGACTATGTGGCAGAAGATTATCTGGAGAAGATGGCGAAATTTCAGACTGATACGGACACCGATTTAGTGCTGTGTGGTTACCATCATCTGTATGACGGCGGGGATATTAAAAAGATTCCAGAAGATATTGGTGTGTGGGAGCTTTCAGATTTTTCCGAAGGTTTCCTTTCGCTTTATGCACAGGGATATTTGAATATGCCCTGGAACAAGCTGTACCGCAGAGAGCTGGCGGGAACCTTTGACCTTTCGTTAAGCTTAGGCGAGGACCTGCTTTTTAATCTTGCTTATTTAAGGAAATGTCGTCGAATCGCAGTGCTGCCGGAAGCTCTCTGCTATTATATGCAGGAGGAACAGAAAGAGACCCTTTCTTCCAGGAAAAGAGAGAACCGGCTGCTATTGGCCCGCAGAGTGTGTGAAGAGACGGAACAGTTTTATAAGGAAACGTGGGGAGAACCGGGCGTGCAGGAAGCGTATGCCGGGATTTTTACACGGTATATGAATGAAGTGTTTGATGAATGCGAGAAGCTTCCGATACAAAAAGATATGCCGCTTAAGGAGAAGCTTTCGGCTATCCGGGGGTATGCCATGGACAGCTGGGTGCGTCAACGGGGAAGCACAGCTGTGCTTACTTATCCGGATTATAAGATTCTGTGGTTTTTTTTAAAGCGCCGGATGACTGTTATGGTATATTTGCTCTGTGTGCTTCGCCGGGCGGCAGTCCTGGTTGTACACAGGATGCGAAGGAAAGGATAGAGCATGATGGAACCGCTGATCAGTGTGATTGTACCGATATATAAGGTAGAAACGTATTTGCGCAGATGTGTGGACAGTCTTCTTGTGCAGACATATAAAAAGATGGAGATCATTTTAGTGGATGACGGCTCTCCCGACGGCTGTCCCGCGATCTGTGATGATTATGCGAAGCAGGATGAAAGGATACAAGTCATCCATCAGAAAAATGCCGGACTGTCAGGAGCCCGCAATGCGGGAATTGACGCGGCCAATGGTGCATATTTCGCTTTTGTAGATTCGGATGATTATGTGGCGCCGGATTTTATACGGACTTTGTATGAACTCCTGACAAAGACAGGAAGCGCCATCAGCCAGTGCAGGTTCGGCTATGTGGAGGGAGAGCCGCTGCAAATGGCTGATGTGGCGGATTGCTCTGTTAAA
This sequence comes from uncultured Lachnospiraceae bacterium, assembly GCA_910587495.1. Classification (GTDB taxonomy): domain Bacteria; phylum Bacillota; class Clostridia; order Lachnospirales; family Lachnospiraceae; genus Hominiventricola. The sequence continues at coordinate 8,094 of CAJUMT010000050.1, forward strand.
ATCTGTCGGGGTATGAGTTTGATGGAGCAGCTGTACGGTCCGGAGGATGAAGCTGTGTATTTTGTGGTGGCCTGGAACAAGCTGTATAAAAGAGAATTGTTTGAAAAGATCCGCTATCCGGAAGGACGGATTCATGAGGATGAAGCGACCACCTATAAGTTGTTTCATGAAGGAAAGAAACTGGCTTTTACAGACAGGGTCTTATATGGATATTTTACGGAGAACGCAGGAAGCATCACATCTAACTTTTCAAGAAAGCGGCTGCAATGGCTGACGGCGCAGGAAGAGAGGATCGGTTTTTTTCAGGAATATGGTTACGAAGCAATCCTTCCCCGGGCTTACAAAAAGCTGTGTGACGCCTGCATTACCTTTTACTTTCGATGTACGAAGGGAGTGGAGGATGCTTCGGCGCTTCGCAGGGAATTAAAACAACGCTTAAAGGTATATAAGGCAGAGGGCGCGCGGTATATAAAGGCGCTTCCGTTAAGGACCCGGGCAGGATATGGGATTTTTTTGCTTGCCCCGGGCTTTTATGCGAAGCTTTTAGAGAAAGTGCAGGATCAGCCATGAAAGAAAAGATCAGTGTGATCGTACCGGTATATAAGGTAGAAAAAGTGTTGAATCGGTGTGTGGAGAGTATTCTTTCCCAGACCTATAAAAATATAGAGATTATTTTAGTGGATGACGGTTCTCCTGACAACTGTCCGGCGATTTGTGACGCTTATGCCAGTATGCATGAAAATATCCTAGCAGTCCATAAAGCAAATGGGGGGCTGACTTCTGCTTGGAAAGAGGGCGTCCGCCATGCTTCTGCAGACTTTGTGGGGTTTGTGGACAGTGACGACTGGATCGAGCCGGATATGTATGAAAGGCTGGAAAAAGCGCTTCGGGAAAATGGAGCGGATATCGCCATGGCAGGGCTTACATTCGACTATGAGGATCCCTCTTATCCGCCCAGGAAGGAGACGGACCGTCTGGATAAAAGCGTTTACGGCAAAGAAGAACTGCTCAAACTGTACCCGTCGCTTTTGAATGACGGGAGCTTTATCGGTCGGCGCATACAGCCTTCTCGGGTGACAAAGCTCTTTAGAAAAGAGATTGTAGAAAAGAATCTTTCCCTGTGGGACGACCAGGTGAATGTGGGAGAAGACCTTCAGATGGTGTTTGCGTCGGTGCTGGACGCGGAGAAGATCTGCACCATACCAGGATATTACCCCTATCATTACTGGTATAATGTGTCTTCGATGACGGGCGGGTATGATCCGGATTATCTGGATAAAATCAAATTGCTGAAAAACCGCCTGGAAGCGATCTCGGATGAAAAGGGAGTCTATGATTTCAGGCCGCAGATACGCAATGATTTTTTAAGCCTTGCCATTATGGCAGTAAAAAATGAAATATGGCGCAATCGTACGGATTCTTTTTTTAAAGTGCTGAAAAATGTAAAGCGTATGTGCAGGGACGCTTCTGTGCAGGAAGCGCTCCTTAAGCATACGATGGACCGACTGGACTGGTCGGTAAGAGTTTATATTTTTATGATGAAGCACGGCCTTTATCTTTCGTGCTATTTGGTGACGAAAATATTTTTTTCGCTTTATTATGGCAGGAAAAGATAATGGCTAAGAAAAAAGAAAAAAGTTTGATTCTTCGGGTTTCGGTTCGTGAACTGGTGGAATTTGTGCTGCGAAGCGGAGATCTGGACAACCGTTACGGCGTGCGCAGGGATATGGAAGCCATGCAGGCGGGCAGCCGTCTGCACCAGAAGATACAAAAGCGGATGGGACCTTCCTATCATCCGGAGGTGACGCTTAAATATGCGGCTTGCTTAGGAGGGATTCCGGTCAGTGTAGAAGGAAGGGCTGACGGGATCTGGATAGATGAGGGCGTCTGGATGATAGACGAGATTAAGGGCACTTACAAAGATATTCACCGGATGGATGAGCCTGTGCCGGTGCATCTGGCTCAGGCAAAGTGTTATGCTTTTATTTATGGGGAGCAAAACGGGCTTTCCCTTGTGAAGACCCGCATGATCTACGCCAGTCTGGATACGGAGGAAACTCGCTGCTTTACCCAGGAGTATACTTACGAAGAACTGAAGCTTTGGTTTGAAGCGCTTTTAAAAGAGTATGAACGCTGGATCGTCTATGAGGCCTGGTGGAAAACGAAAAGGACAGAGTCGCTTAAGCGCCTGGTATTTCCGTATCCTTACAGAGAAGGCCAAAAAGAACTGGCAGTCAGCGTCTACAAGACGATCCTTCGTAAGAAGCGGCTTTTTATTCAGGCGCCTACCGGCGTGGGAAAGACACTGTCTACACTGTTTCCGTCTTTGAAAGCCATGGGAGAAGGGCTGGAGGATAAAATATTTTATCTGACAGCCAGAACAGTTACAAGGACCGTGGCAGGGGAGGCGCTGAGTATTCTAAGAGAACAGGGGGTACAGGTTAAATCCGTCATGCTGACGGCTAAAGAAAAGCTTTGCATCTGTGAGAAGGCGGAATGCAATCCGGATGCCTGCCCGTATGCCCGAGGGCATTTTGACCGGATCAACGAGGCTGTCTATGATCTGTGGACAAAAGGACCTGATTCCATTGACCGGGAGACGATCCTTGCGCAGGCGCATCGTTATAAAGTATGTCCGTTTGAGTTAAATCTGGACGTGTCTCTCTGGGTGGATGTGGTCATTTGTGATTATAATTATGTTTTTGATCCAAATGTCTGTTTAAAGCGGTTTTTCTCGGAAGGAGGAAGAGGGGAGTATTTGTTTCTGGTGGACGAGGCGCATAATCTGGTGGAGCGGGGGCGCGCCATGTACAGCGCTGTCCTTGCCAAAGAAGACTTTCTTGAGATAAAACGTCTGATCGGAGGGAAAAGCGCTGCGCTTATGCGGGCGTTGGAACGATGCAACAGACATCTTCTGGCCTTGAAACGAGAATGCGAAAACGGATACCAATGTTTGAAGCAGGCGGACGGGTTCGCCCTGCATCTGACGCATCTGATGGGGGAACTGGATCGTTTTATGGAAATGCCGATACCGGAAGAGCTTGGGGAACCGCTGCGGGATTTTTATTTTCAGGTGCGGAATTTTTTGAATATATATGAACGAGTAGACGAAAATTATGAGATTTATACGGAATTTTCGGCGGACGGAAGATTTCTTTTTCATCTGTACTGTGTGCGTCCGGCGGCGAACCTGAAACTTTGTCTGGATAAAGGAAACAGTGCGGTATTTTTTTCGGCCACGCTGCTACCGATTCATTATTATAAAGATCTTTTGACGGGGGAAGAGCAGGATTATGCGGTCTATGCCGGTTCGCCTTTTGATACGGAGAAAAGACTGCTTTTGGTGGGGACGGATGTAAGCAGCCGCTATACAAGGCGTACCGGACAGACATATGACAAAATCACCGAGTACATTCTTCAGGCAGTCCGAAGCCGGAAGGGAAACTATCTGATTTTTTTTCCGTCCTATCAGATGTTGGAGGAAATTTACAAACGGTGTACCGTATGGAAAGATGTGCTGTGGATATGCCAGAAATCCGGCATGGATGAACAGGAGCGCGAGTCGTTCCTGGAGCAGTTTGAAGAAGGGCGTTTACAGAGCATGGCGGCTTTCTGCGTGATGGGCGGTATATTTTCGGAGGGGATTGACCTTGCGGGCGGGCGGCTTATAGGGGCTGTGATTGTAGGGACAGGCCTTCCCAAGGTGTGCAGGGAGCGTGAAATTCTGCGGAATTATTTTGACAGATCAGGAATGGACGGCTTCGCCTATGCGTATCAGTACCCCGGCATGAATAAAGTGCTCCAGGCGGCTGGGCGGGTGATACGCACGGATGAAGACCGGGGGATCATCCTCCTTTTGGACGAGCGGTTCATAAGCGCCTCCTATAGACGATTGTTTCCCAGAGAATGGGAATCTCATATTCCGTGCAGGCTTAACGCGGTTCGAGGATATCTGGATACATTCTGGCATAAGATGGATCAGATGTGAAGGCGTCAGCGAAAAACGGTCAGCCAGATTGCGGCGGCGATCTGGACGATCAGAATCGCGGGCATACCGACAACAAAGTACCAGTGTCTGGTTTTGTGATGAAACACATACATGCCTGCGAGCGTCCCTATAGAACCGCCCAGAAAGGAAGTAAGGAACAAAGTCTTTTCCGGAATCCTCCAGAGCTTTTTCTTTGCTTTTCTTTTGTCCGACGCCATCATGGAGAAGCCGAGAACATTGATAAAAACCAGGTAGATAAAGATAATTTCTGTAAACATTGATGTAAGATCCTCCTGCATCATCATATCACAATAGATGCGGTATGAGAAGGATAAATAAGGAAAAAGAATACAACTTGACCCAAAAAAGAATACAACTATGAAAAAACAGTGAAAAAATGTACATATAAGAACAAAAACCCGGAAAATCAGTTGACAAAACCGGACGGGCAATGTATATTATTACTAAACAAAGGACATGCAGACAGGATTTGTTAGTTAAATTAACAAAAGGTATACAGTCTCCTGGTTAAAATACAGAGCAAATGCAGAGGAAAACCAGGGCAAATCTTTTGTACAATCTTGTTCCTTAAGGGACAACTTGTAAATACAATTTTCAATCAAATTCCATGTAGGGAGGAAAACGAACATGAAAAGAAAACTTTTAAGCGCGATTCTTGCAGTATCCATGGTGGCTGCTTCCGTAGTTGGATGCGGCGGCGGTAATTCTGCTCCGGCAGATGCTCCGGCGGATACAGAAGCTCCGGCAGAGGCGGAAGCAGGCGATGCTGCACAGGCAGAAGCTCCGGCTCCGGTTGCGGCAGATCAGGAAGGCGGCAGGATCGGCGTGGCAATGCCGACACAGTCTTCCGAGAGATGGATCAAAGACGGCGACAACATGAAGCAGAAACTGGAAGCAATGGGTTATGAGGTAGACCTGCAGTATGCGGAGGATGATGTGCAGATGCAGGTATCCCAGATCGAGAATATGATCGCTTCCGGCGCACAGTGCCTGGTTATCGCTGCTATTGACGCAGGCGCTCTGACGACGGTAGAAGAGCAGGCGAAGACTGCAGGTATTCCGATTATCGCTTATGACCGTCTTTTGATGGACAGCGACGCGATTTCCTATTATGCATCCTTTGATAATGAGGGTGTCGGTACAGCCATCGGCGAGTACATAAAGACTGCCAAAGATCTGGATGCTGCGAAAGCGGCTGGCGAGAGCTATACAATTGAGTTCTTCATGGGTTCTCCGGACGACAACAATGCAGTGCTGCTTCACAAAGGTGTGATGGGCGTTCTTCAGCCGTATTTGGACGACGGTACGCTCGTATGCAAGACCGGCAGAACTTCTTTCGAAGATACCTGTATCTTAAGATGGTCTCAGGAGACTGCGCAGCAGTGGTGTGAGAACTATCTGACCGGTTATTATGCAGATGAGGATCTTGATATTGCCTGCAGCGCATTTGACGGATTCTCCTATGGTATCAAAGCAGCTCTTCAGGGTGCAGGCTATACGGCTGATAACTGGCCGCTGGTTACCGGACAGGATGCAGAGCTTATGGCATGCAAAAATATCCTTGACGGAACACAGACTGCTTCCATTTTCAAGGACACCGGTCTTCTGGCTGACAAATGCGTAACTATGGTAGAGGCAGTGATGAAAGGTGCGGAGCCGGAAATCAATGATACTACTACTTATAACAATAATGTAATCGTAGTTCCGTCTTATCTGTGTACTCCTGTGGCGGTTGACAAAAACAACCTGGAGGAAGTCGTAGTTGAGAGCGGATACTATCAGGCAGCGGATTTGGGACTGTAAGCACAGTCTGACTGAGGCGGCGGCTTGGCCCGCCGCCTTTTTTACCGGGGTTTATCCCGCGGCAGACGGGCGAATGTATGTATCAGCCGGACTGCAGCGTGGAAATATAAAGAAAAGGAGCAAGAGGTATGTCAGATTATATCTTGGAGATGAACCACATAACCAAGGAATTCTCAGGCGTGAAGGCACTGGACGATGTGAATCTGAAGGTGAAAAAAGGCGAGGTCCATGCGTTGTGCGGGGAGAACGGAGCCGGGAAATCGACACTTATGAACGTGCTCTCCGGCGTGTATCCATATGGAACCTATTCCGGGGATATCGTCTACAAGGGCGAGGTCGGAAAATTCCACAAGATCAAGGACAGCGAGGCGAAAGGTATCGTTATCATCCATCAGGAGCTGGCTTTAAGCCCGTATCTGTCCGTGGCTGAGAATGTATTTCTGGGAAATGAGCAGTGTTCGGGTAAAGGCGTCATTGACTGGACGAAGACCAGGGCGAAAGCGACAGAGATGCTGGCGAAGGTCGGACTGGGGGACGAGGACGTCAATGTACCCGTCAGTTCTCTTGGCGTGGGCAAGCAGCAGCTGATTGAGATCGCTAAGGCTATGGCCAAGGATGTAGAGCTTCTGATCCTGGATGAGCCGACGGCGGCGCTGAATGATGAGGAATCTGCGAAGCTTCTGGAGATCATGCTGGAGCTTAAGAAGCATGGCGTGACCATGATCATCATTTCCCACAAGCTCAATGAGATCAGCTATGTGGCGGATGCGATCACCGTCATTCGTGACGGACACACCATTGAAACCCTGACCAAGGGCGTGGACGATTTTTCGGAAGACCGTATTATCAAAGGTATGGTAGGCCGTGAGTTGACGAACCGTTATCCGATTCGAGAGGGAGTGACTATCGGAGATACAATTTTTGAAGTGCAGAACTGGAATGTGTATCATCCGGAAGATCCAAATCGGCAGGTATTAAAAGATGTGAATATTGAAGTGAAGGCTGGCGAGGTAGTAGGCCTTGCAGGGCTTATGGGCGCCGGACGTACGGAGTTTGCCATGAGCGTATTCGGAAAGTCTTATGGACAGAAGATCAGCGGTACTGTGAAGATGAATGGCAGGGAAGTGGATCTGAAAGATGTGCGGACTGCCATCGATAATAAACTTGCCTATGTGTCCGAGGACCGGAAAGGAAACGGACTGGTTCTGATTGACGATATTAAGAGAAATATGACCATGGCTGCCCTTCGTAATTTCTTTTCCAAAAACGGTGTGGTAGACGCCAATGAAGAGATCGTGAAGGCAGAAGAATATAAGAAACTGATTAACGTAAAAGCCAATTCCATTGACCAGGCGGTGGGTTCCCTGTCTGGTGGAAATCAGCAGAAAGTGGTTCTCGCCAAGTGGATGCTGACCCAGCCGGATGTGCTGATTCTCGATGAACCTACCCGAGGTATCGACGTGGGCGCGAAATACGAGATCTATTGTGTCATTAACGATCTGGCAAAAGCAGGAAAGGCAGTTATCATCATTTCTTCCGAGATGCCGGAAATCATCGGTACCTGCGACCGGCTGTATGTGATCAATGAAGGCCATATCGCGGGCGAGCTGGCGAAGGAAGAGATGACTCAGGAAAAGATTATGGGCTGTATTATGGCTGATAACAGGAAAGGTGCGTAATCATGGAAAAAAATAAAGTTGTCAATATTGATATGAGACAGTACGGTATGGTACTGGCGCTTATAGCGGTTTATGTTATTTTTGCAATACTGACCGGCGGCAAGAACCTGTCCCCGGCGAATATCAACAACCTGATCATGCAGAACGGCTACATTGTGATCCTTGCCGTCGGTATGCTGCTGTGCGTACTGACCGGTAATGTTGACCTGGGTGTCGGCTCCGTTGTTGCAACCTGCGGTGCTGTCATCGGTATCGGTATGGTGGATTATGGCTGGAATATGTGGATCGCCATCATTGCATCATTGATCGTGGGTCTGCTCTGCGGTATGTTTGCAGGTTTCTTTATCTCCAAACTGGGCATCCCGCCTTTTATCGTAACACTGGCGACCATGCTGATGGGCCGCGGTCTTACTTATGTGCTTCTGAAAGCACAGACTAAGGGACCTCTTCCCAATAACTTTGTGTACATAGGCGCAGGTTTCCTTCCGACAGTCAAGGTCGGCAATATCGATCTGGTATGTCTGATCGTGGCGGCAGTGGTATCCGTGCTGATCGTGCTTGCAGAGCTAAAGAGCATCGCTACCAAGAAAAAATACGGTTTTGCCACCAATCCCGCATGGCAGCTGATCGTAAAGAATGCGATTATCATCGGCATTGTATGGTTCTTCTTCTACAAACTGGCATGTTACAGCGGTATCCCGTTCGTGCTGGTTCTGATGGCTGCTTTGGTGGGGCTGTATCATTTCATTACGACTAAGACAGTGGCAGGACGTCAGATCTACGCGCTGGGCGGCAATGCGAAAGCGGCGAAGTTGTCCGGTATCAATACGGAGAAGGTGTTCTTCTGGGTATATACCAACATGGGGCTTCTCTGTGCAGTGGCAGGTATTGTGCTTTCCGCTCGTAATGCATCTGCGACGCCGAAGGCCGGCGATCAGTTCGAGATGGATGCAATCGCATCCTGCTATATCGGCGGCGCGGCTACTTCCGGCGGTATTGGAACGATCATTGGTGCGGTTGTAGGAGCCTTTATTATGGGTATCCTGAACAATGGTATGTCTTTGTATGGCTTCTCCACTGATTTACAGAAGATCGTAAAAGGCGCCGTGCTTCTGGGCGCTGTTACCATTGACCTTGTATCTAAACGTAAAAAATAGTTAAAAAGGAAAGGGGCTGTCCTTTCAGGGCGGCCCTGTGAATCATATGAAGTACCAGGAACCCAAATATATTATACTTGTTAATTGGATTAAAGATCAAATCAGTACACAAGAACTGCATCCGGGCGAAAAACTGTATTCGGAAAATGAACTAAGCGAGATGTTCAGTTTGAGTCGCCAGACCGTACGCCATGCCATTGGGATCCTGGAGACCGAAGGGCTAGTAGAAAGAGTCCGGGGAAGCGGGACATATATAGGTAGCCGTAGCGTAAACGAGCGAAAAAGAAATATGAACATAGGCGTTATCAGTACCTATGTAGACGGGTATATCTTTCCGCCTACGCTTCAGGGGATTGCGCAGACACTTTTAAAAGCGGGCTATACGACCCAGATTGCTTTTACCAGTAATCAGGTGGATAACGAACGTCAGATTTTGGAAAATATTCTAAAAAAGGATAACGTGGACGGAGTGATCGTGGAGGGAACGAAGACTGCCCTGCCTAATCCCAATCTGGAATTTTACCATGAGCTGCGCAGAAAAAACGTGCCCCTTTTGTTTTTTAATTGTGCGTACCCCGAGCTTTCGGCGCCTCTTGTGGCGCTGGATGACAAAAAGGTGGCGGAGGATGCGGTAAATTATCTGATCTCTCAGGGGCATAAAAAGATTGCGGGAATTTTTAAAGCAGATGATGGCCAGGGGAAACTGCGGTATGCAGGTTATGTGAATGCGATCTTGCGTGCAGGACTTAGTGTGGATGATCGGAAGATCCTTTGGATCGATACGGAAGATCAAAGAAATCTGAAAAATATACGCCATTCCGTGCTGCGCCGCCTGACAGACAGTACAGCGGTATTCTGTTACAATGATGAAGTCGCATTTGGGCTGGTAGAACTTTTGCGCAGGGAAGGAATCCGAATACCCGGACAGCTTTCTGTAATAAGTGTAGATGGGTCGGATTTATCGCTTTTGTGTGACCCGCACATTACATCGGTGCCATATCCTATGAAACAACTGGGGAAAAAAGCGGCGGAAAATATGATCCGCCTGATCAATGAACCGGATTTTGACGGAACCTATTTGTACCGGCCGAAAATTCTGGTGCGTGATTCTGTGAGAGTAACAGGAGGAGTTGTATAACATGGATGATAAAAAAAGAAATAGTCCGCCGAAAGTATCCCTGATTCTTCGCATTGTGGTGTCGGCATACCTTTTGTATCTTGCATGGGGTTTAAGAGGAGCGCCTGCAAGTCATACGGGAATGGAGCGTCTGCTGTTTATCGGAGCGATCCTGTTGTTTTCGGTGATCGGAGTTTTGCTGGGCGGATTTTCTATTAAGGCATATTTAAATGGGGAATATGAGCAGTCGGATGACGACGGCTTAGAATAAATTTAAACGGAGGTATCCTAAAAATGAAAAATTATAAATTTTGGTTTTGTACAGGATCTCAGGACTTGTATGGAGAAAAGTGCTTAAACGTGGTCGCAGAGCAGTCCGCTAAAATTGTGGCAGGCTTAAATGCAGGAGGGAAACTTCCTTATGAAGTGGTCTTAAAGCCAACGCTTATCAGCCAGGCGTCTATTCGTAAGACGCTCAACGAGGCCAACAGCGATCCGGATTGCGCGGGCGTTA
>CAJUMT010000051.1:0-518 GCA_910587495.1 uncultured Lachnospiraceae bacterium
TCCCCGTTTATTATACCAGATTTTCAAGATTTAGGCCAAAAGACTTATTGAAGGACTACATAATATCACTTGCAGTCAAAAACCGGCTAATGTTTTTGTATACGTTCTCGGATTTCCGCTGCACTGGCCGCGGCTGTCATAAAGCGTGAGCCTGGATTATGCAGCAGAAGGTTCTCCGCTTTTTTTATCATATGTTCCTTTAGCTGTTCCTGTCTCTCTTTTAGCTGACAGATCTCGGCTTCCAGTTTTTCCTCAAGCTGTCCTTTCTTTCCATCTATACTGTCTGCCACCGCCGCTCTGGCAAAAGCAGCCGTGGCTTCCAGCAGACGTTTCTTTTCCAAAACTCTTTGTTCAAGTTCTTCTCTAATCTGTTCGGCCTGGATAAGCAGAGCGCGCAAATCCATGGCTTGTCTGAATGCATTACTGAAATCGTAGACAATACAAACCGTAATGCAAAATGTCAGTACGGACACCACTTCTTCGGGCATCCAGAATATAAACTGTTCTACCGGCTTGTG
>CAJUMT010000051.1:528-18208 GCA_910587495.1 uncultured Lachnospiraceae bacterium
AACTTAAGCAAATATGTCCTTTATATTGGATATGCTGATCACTATAATCCCAATACCGAACCTTGAAAAAACGCACCATAGTTTCTCCGGTGATATATTCCAGTGCCGTCGCCCCCAACGCCCCCACTATATAAACCAACACAGGCGTCGTTTGAAATGGCAGAGTCAGCCACAAAACCAATATCGCACCGCTGCCGTACAAAGGAAGCCAGGGGCCTCTAAGAAACCCCCGGTTCGTCAGCTTATGATTCTTTATCGATACATAGGTCGATTCAAAACACCATCCAAATATACAGTAAAAATAAAAGAACGACAACCACTCCCGGAAATGATAGCTATACATGAATATCCGCCTTCATCCCCAGAAGTTCCTGATTTGCTTTAAGGATTGGATCCACCACATCTTTTAAAAATGCTTGCACCTGTATTTCTGACCGACCCACATAGCGGGATGGCTCCATACATGCTTTCAGTTCCTCCATGGTCAGATTGAAGGCAGGGTCTGCAGCGATCAACTCCAGAAGATTATTCTCTTTCCCTTCCACTTTTACATTCTTTCCGGCTTCCATAGATAAGGTACGAATTTTTTCGTGCAGCTCCTGACGGTCTCCGCCGGCTTTCACCGCGTCCATCATAATATTTTCCGTGGCCATAAAAGGCAGCTCGCTCATAAGCCGTTTCTCGATGACCTTTGGATAGACGACCAGTCCGTCCACTACATTCAGACACAGGTCCAGAATACCGTCAACGGCAAGAAAACCTTCCGGTACGGACAGGCGCTTGTTGGCGGAATCGTCCAGCGTGCGCTCAAACCACTGGGTCGCCGAAGTGACTGCAGGATTCAAAGCGTCGATCATCACATACCTGGAAAGAGACGCAATCCGCTCGCTTCTCATAGGATTCCTCTTATAGGCCATGGCAGAAGAACCGATCTGGGATTTCTCAAATGGCTCCTCCACTTCTTTTAGATGCTGCAAAAGACGAATATCGTTAGACATTTTGTGGGCGGACGCCGCAATGCCTGCCAGTACGTTCAACACTCTTGTATCCGTCTTTCTGGAATAGGTCTGCCCGGATACCGGCACACAGCTTTCGAAGCCCATCTTCCTGGCAATCATAGGATCAATCTTATCAATCGTCTCCTGATCTCCTTCAAAAAGCTCCAGAAAACTTGCCTGGGTGCCTGTAGTTCCTTTGGAGCCAAGGAGTTTCATAGTACCAAGGACATACTCCAGATCTTCTAAATCCATGCAGAATTCCTGCAGCCACAGAGACGCCCGTTTTCCTACCGTAGTCGGCTGTGCCGGCTGGAAATGGGTGAACGCCAGCGTCGGCAGTCCTTTATATTCTTCCGCGAATTTGGCAAGCTCGGCGATTACATTGACCAGTTTTTTTCTCACCAGCCGCAAAGCTTCCGTCATCACGATAATGTCCGTATTGTCTCCCACATAGCAGGAAGTCGCTCCCAGATGGATGATTCCTTTTGCCTTGGGACACTGCACACCGTAAGCGTACACATGGGACATCACATCATGGCGCACTTCCTTCTCCCGGGCTTTTGCCGTCTCATAATTGATGTCATCCGCATGACTTTTCAACTCGTCGATCTGTTCCTGGGTGATGGGAAGGCCTAATTCTTTCTCTGTCTCTGCCAGCGCGATCCACAGACGCCTCCAGGTACGGAACTTTTTGTCCGGAGAAAAAATGTACTGCATCTCCTTGCTGGCATAGCGCTCGGACAGAGGGCTGTTATATCTGTCTGTACTCATATGCTAAATCCCCAGTCTTCTGAACACTTCTTCATACGCTTCTTCCACATTTCCCATATCTCTGCGGAAACGGTCTTTGTCCAGCTTCTCATGGGTCTTGGAATCCCACAGTCTGCAGGTGTCCGGAGAAGTCTCGTCCGCCAGGATGATCTCTCCCTTATAACGTCCGAACTCGATCTTAAAGTCGATCAGATCAATGCCCAGCTGGGCAAAATAAGCTTTATATACTTCATTTACTTTAAACGCGTACTCTGTGATCTTATCAATCTCTTCTCTCGTGGCAAGTTTTAACGCAAGCGCGAAATAGTCGTTGATTAAGGGATCTCCCAGCTCGTCGTTTTTGTAGCTGAACTCCAGCGTAGGGGTCTCAAAGGGCGTGCCTTCCGGCACCCCGAGCCTTTTGGAAAAACTTCCTGCCGCCACGTTGCGCACGATCACCTCCAGCGGAACAATCTCCACTTTCTTTACCGCCGTCTCGCGGTCGTTTAACTCTTCGATCAGATGTGTCGGGACGCCTGCTTTTTCCACCAGCTTAAATACATGGTTGCTCATACGGTTATTGATTGCGCCTTTTCCGACAATGGTTCCTTTTTTCTCTCCGTTAAATGCAGTCGCGTCGTCCTTATAAGATACGATCAGCACATCCGGATCTTCTGTGATATAGACTTTCTTTGCTTTTCCTTCATAAAGAAGCTCTTTTTTTTCCATTTTCTCCACCTGTCCTTTTTATGAATCTGATTGTGTCCCGCCGCTTTTCGCACCAGGCTGTTTCAACAGTATACCTCAATCACCTTATGTTTTCAACTATCCTTGCATAAACCTGCTTAAAAATTGTCTTGTTCTCTCTTCATGGGAATGCTCAAATACCTGGTCCGGTGTTCCCTGCTCCAGGATGTACCCGTCGTCCATAAAAATCACATGATTTGCCACATCTCTTGCAAAAGCCATCTCATGGGTCACAATAATCATGGTGGTCTTCTGCTCTGCCAGTTCTTTCATGACTTTTAACACTTCTCCCGTAAGCTCCGGGTCAAGCGCGGAAGTAGGCTCGTCAAAGCAGAGGATATCCGGCTTTAGCGCCAGCGCCCGCGCGATGGCCACCCGCTGGCACTGTCCGCCGGAAAGCTGATGAGGATAGTTTTCCATTCGGTCCGCAAGGCCCATCTGTTTAAGCAGTTCCTCCGCCAGCACGCGTATCTCCTCGTGAACCGCTTTTTTTCTCTCTTTATAATCCGGCTGTTCCTTCGCCAGAAGCTCTTTAGCCAGCATCACGTTTTCCAGCGCCGTGTACTGAGGAAATAAATTAAAGGACTGAAATACCAGTCCGAAATGAAGTCTTTTTTTTCGAATCTCCACATCTTTAAAGGAAGCAGGATGGGCACTGTCAAACAACATTTCCCCACGCACGCAGATCTTTCCGCTGTCCGGACGCTCCAGGAAGTTCAGGCACCGAAGAAGTGTGGTCTTGCCGCTTCCGGAAGAACCGATGATAGAGAGCGCCTGGCCTTCCTCCAGGGAAAAACTGATGTCTTTTAATACTTCCGTCTTTTCAAAAGATTTACATATATGTTCTACTTCTAATATCGCCACCGCATAACCTCCTAATTTAAGTTCCGCAAAAATTTTTATCTAAAATAATCGAGTTTTTTCTCCAGACGTCCCAGAAGCACCGTCAGGATGCCGCTGAAAATCAGATAATAAACCGCCGTAAAGAACATGGGCCAGATCGCGCCGGAGATTCCCTGGGAACCCTTCATAAACGCCTGGCCTGCCCAGATGATTTCCTGCAGCGCGATGATACGCGCAAGAGACGTATCCTTCACCAGCGTAATGATCTCATTGGACATGGGCGGCACGATCCTTTTGATCATCTGAAGCAGGGTGACTTTGAAAAAGATCTGGCTTCTTGTCATGCCCAGCACCAGCCCGGCTTCTTCCTGTCCCACAGGAACGCTCTGGATGCCGCCTCTGTAAATCTCTGAAAAATAACAGGCATAATTAAAAATAAATGATACCGACGCCGCCAGAAAACGCCCGGACTCGCCGCCGCCCCAGATAGGCTTTCCGAACACCAGCCCGGGAAAATAATAGATAATCAAAAGCTGGATCATAAGAGGCGTACCCCTTATGATCCAGACTACCACTTTCGTAAAATACCCAAGCGGCTTAAAACGCGACATTGAGCCGAACGCGATGACAAGCCCCAGGGGAACCGCCCCCAGAAGCGTCACAAAAAAAAGCTTCAAAGTCTGCAGAAATCCCACGTTCAGCGACTGAATGACAATGGGCATCTGTTCCAGCATCAGTTCCATGTACTTATCCTGCCTTCCCCAAAAATACAGGGGGCGAAAAGACTCCGTCCCCTGTGATACGACTTATACTCACGAGCATAAAAAATTATTACTGTGCGATCAGCGCCGCCTGCACGCCATAGTTCTCTGCTGTGGTCTGCATGCTGCCGTCGCTGTAGCTTGTCTTAAAGAACTCGTTCAGCGCCGCTGCCAGATCAGAGCCTTTGCGGAAGCCAACGCCGTATTCCTCGCTGTTTAACCCCACCGTATAGGTCAGGTTTGCGTATCCGGTTCCCTCGCCGACCATAGCCGCCGCCATCAGGGAGTCGATCACCGCCGCATCAGAAGTACCTGCCGCCACTTCCATCAGGGCGTCGGACTGTGCTTTTACCGGTGTAAACTCAAGATTCAGGCTGGTAACCTGTTCTTCGCCCGCGCTTCCTGCCTCTACCGCAAAGGTCAGGTCTGAGAGGCTTTCCACATCCTGATACTGATCCGCCTTGTCTGCCGGAACGATAACGATCTGTGCATTATTGCAATATGCGTTGGAGCACTCCATGGAACTCTTTACTTCATCCGTAAGCGTCATGCCGTTCCAAACACAGTCGATGGTCTTTCCGTCCAGCTCCATGATCTTATTGTCCCAGTCGATCTCGACGAACTCCACATCTACGCCTAAGCTGTCTGCAAAAAGAGTGGCCATATCTGCGTCAAATCCAATCCAGCTGCCGCTCTCGTCTTTATAGTCCATAGGTTCAAAATCCGTGATTCCTACCACCAGTGTGCCTTTTCCCTGCACATACGCCAGATCGCTCTCATCTGATGCAGTATCCTCGGCGCCTGCTGCCTCTGCCTCGTCTCCTGCTCCTTCCGCCGGACTTTCCGTCTCTGCCTGGCCTTCTGTTTCCGCCGGCGCATCTGCCGGGGTATCAGCAGCGCCGCCTCCGCAGCCTGTCACCATCGCCGCAGTCATCACGCCTGCCAACATTACCGCAATTAACTTTTTCATTTTCATTATCCTCCTATTGAAGTTCCGCTGCTTTTAATCCGCTGCAGCACCTCTCAATGCTGCGGCCTTCGCGGTGATTTCTGTATGCTACTACTTTACCATAATAAAGCATTTTCGCAACACTGTTATCATACCAACTATAGGGGCAAATGTCAATATATTTGCAAAAACTTCAAGAATTTGAGAATTACAATCCTCGCCTCATCAACGCGTCATATTTTCTTTTGAAATAATACAGCTTTACTCCAACATATTCTTCAAATTCTTTGCTATCATGCAAACTTTCCATAATCTTTTTTACAACTGTAGAAGTACACTTCCCATTTCTATTAAGATTTTTCATCATCAGGCGCGCTCTATCATAAGCATCCCGCCTGCCTTTTAAAATTTCAGTTGATGTATCTCTGAACGAACCATCCTGGTTTTTTATTCCATTCAGTAAAAGCGTTTCGTTTATATCTTTTTCCATTTCCGCATCTTTTGGGTATGTATATATAATTCCATTCGGTTTGTAAGCAATTTTATCCATTTGTATCTTATTCAAAGGATTTATGCTGATTTTTGTTTCCTTTTTATGAGCATCACAGCATAAAATACGCCCTTGCTGCCCGATCACTTTTTCTCCGCCGTCACATACACCAAACATATTGTTGTAGTCGATCGCCTTTTCTTTATCCATACTCAGCGGCACTAAATGCTCTACTCTGGAATGCGAATTGATACGGATTCTCCGCATACAATACGCACATAATCCTCTCTGCTCACGAACTAAAACAGATTTTACAGCGTTCTTTGGAAAATCATTGTCAAATACCTGCCTTATAGCATTCGTGTCGTCATTTGCTATATTTTTCCACTTGTCGCACTTACGAATCTCAATGATCTTCCTACTCAGCTCATCTGATAATCCTTCTTTCCTTATCAATATCATATATCAGCTCTCCATACTATTTTTGCATCTTCAATCATGCCCGCCATTTTCTTAAATTCGGAATTGTCCTCACCAAGAATCTTTTTTAGTTGTATCAAGGCATTCTCTGCATCATTAAATTTTTCTTGATCCACAGCTTCATTAATCTGATCAATCAGCAGTTTTATGTTTTTGGGCCTTGATGCACTTTCCTGCCTGTAGCAAAGTACGTCTTCTACTGCATATCCATAACACCCTGGCAAGTATGTTGCCTCCTGCTTATCATCCAGCAGAATCAGATTTACTTCTTTTACAGAAGATATGACAATCGGCGAATGCGTCGCGATTATAAACTGAACATTTTCAAATGTTGTACTGAGTGCTTTGATAATATTCCACTGCCATTTCGGATGCAGATGCATGTCAATCTCATCAATCAGAACAATTCCCTCTATTTGCCTTCTGTCGCAAAGCTCCGGATTCAGCAGACATACTCTGTATGCCAGATCCATGATCATCCATAACAGTGATTGATATCCGGCGCTTAATTTAGAAATTGCCATGTCTTCCCTATTATCTTTATATGCCAACTCGTGAAACTGGGGTGCATAATAAATTTCAGGAAGGGCATCCAGTTCATTGATTTCTTTCATAAATACCGAAACAATACTTTTAAACATTTCATACTCGGCTATTTTTTGACCTTTATTAACTGCCACTACTTCCTGTTTCATACACCACTGCTGAATAGATTTTACATCCATGGAAGAGTCCAGACAGCCAATATATCCGCATCTTCTATCATCCAGCTTTTTTTTAAGTTCCGTTCCAAAATCTCCGCGCCTTACCCTCCATACCCTTGCAGCGCTCTGAAAGCTGACCAACGGCAAGATCGCGTCTGGTTGGTTGGTTAATTTTTTCATCCATGTACACACATCTTTATTATCCATTTTTGTATGTGCCGATGACAGTTCTTCTTTGATCCTGTTCCAGGAAAAACTGGTTCCTTCACAATTTTTTAAACTGCACCCAACAGCGATTGGTTCACAATATGTTACAGAAGTCGATGAATCCCCGACTGTTTCAATGACCGTACGAACATCTTCTTTTACAATATTTCTGGTACTTACACCCGGAACATTTACGAAGAGCCCGCTAAGAGCCACCGCTATACCCTCCAGTACTGATGTTTTGCCCGCCCCATTATCCCCAATCAACAGATTTATGCCTGGATACAGATTGATTTCCAATTCTTTTATCGCTTTATAATTTTTCAAACTGCTTTTCTCTAAATACACTTTTGATGCCTCCACATGTTCCCCTATATTATATTTTGGATATAGTATACCCCCTACACTTTCTGCTTTATTCTGTACTCTCTCTCCCATTTAAGCAGCTTTTTTTGCAGATCTGTACTTTCGTAATCTTCCTTGGTTCCTTCTTCCGCTTTTTTAGAAAGCTTTCTCGCCAGCTCCGCCTGGCGCTCCACCGCTTCGTCCATGCGATACTCGCAGGACATGTCAAAGCACCTGGCCGCTTCGTCAAACACAAACTGCCTGACATAGCAGACACCCAGATTATTCCACACATCCGCATAAAACGCCATCCCAAGGCGGGCATTCTGATGCATCCTTAGTATACGCCGATATTCCTCCATGGCCGCCCACTCATTTTGATTATTTAAAAGCTCGTCAGCCCGAAACTTTATTTTTTCCTGCTCCTTTAAAGCGGAAAACTTTTTCAGCCGGTCTTTCAGTTCTTCCAGTTCCCGCCCCCCGTACAGTCCGATCATCTCTTCTGTTAAAGATGCCAGTTTCTGAAAATTTGCCCCTGCAGCAATTTGTTTCTCAAGGCTGTCGGCAAGAAGCGGATCTCCTGCATCCTCTCTGATCCAACGGCACAGCTTTTCGTTAAAAAACGAACGATCCACCAGATAGATATTATGGTACAAAAAATACGCCAGTTCTTCCAGACTGTACAGATTCAATCCTGCCTGCTCCACAAATAAAGGAGTTTTTGTTCGTTTGTATTTACACACCATAACCAGTCCCATATTATCCCTCCATTTCAGCATTTATTTGACTTTTACAGAGTATTTTATGACTGTCGTTTTCTCATTGTCCGCCTGGCCTTTGAAGTGAACCTGGAAACGCAGATTATATTTTTTCCCTTTTACTGCTGTGCTTTTTTCCGGAAGGGTAAGCGTTCCTGAAGCTGCAAAACTGTCATAGTTGTATGTAAAAATATTGGCTCCATTTAAAAGCCTAAGATCCATAAGCTCAGGCGCAGGCGCTCCTTTTAAAGACGAGGATATTTTCAACTGTACACTGTTATATGCTCCCTTAAAGAAGGCCGCGCTTCGGGGTGACAGAGCAAGTTTTGGCTTTCCCTGCTTCAGCCTGATCCTAAGTTCTTTCGTTATCACCTGCATGGTCTGGCCGTCTGCATTTTCAAGGACAGGCATCAATTTTATACTATATGGATATTTGGTAATCAGTGCCGCATCCTCCCTGGCATACACGGACACCTGGCCGTTTACGGCTTTTGCATAAAACAGATGGGCATCCTTTCCCAGAAGCCGCACCTCTCCATCGGCAATAGTTCCATTTAACGCTTTTATTTTGGGCGTAATCGTCACAAAACTATTTGTTCTGTTCAATACATCTATCGTTCCTTTTGCAGACAGCCGTACAGCTTCGGCAAGATCCGTATTTACCACTTTTACTGTCAGCGGAGCTGATATAACATCTTTATTACCGGTCTGCGCAGTGACTTTAAATTTATAACTTCCCGGCATAACCGGACGATTATTCAATCTTGCAGTCACTTTATTTCCGGCTGTTTCAAAGACAATCCCTTCTTCTATGACCTCCTGCGTTTTTGCGTCCGCGCCTTCAACCATTATTTTTATATCCGACGAAAAAGCGTCTGCACCTTTCCACAGAATTTCCGTGGACGCAGCATCGTATGACGCGGCATTTGTATTCAAGGTCAAAGATGTATCCTGCAATTTTATAGAAGGACTCCCCAAGTTTACCTTTATATTACAGGGAAACCGGACAGCTTTTGTCCAACTGCTGCCTTTTAGTTCAATCTCCGCTTTCAGTTCCTCCGCATCCGTCAGTCCGGAACCATCCAGGAAAAGCCGGTCTCCTTCTTTGCTCAGACTACATCCGTCCGCATGCAGTAAACGGATACTCTCTACATCGGCAAGGTTTTGCCGCTTCTTACCGCAGTTTACTTCCAGCCACGCATAATACAACCCTGCTTTCGGATACAAAATTACCGTTTTATGGTTCAGGGACAGTTTCAGCTCTTTGGCGTCCGTTTTTACCGTATAACTGGCCGATACAGAACGATAGCCTTCAAACTTGACCGTAAGCCGCCCTTTTTTATTACAGGAAGCTGCCAGCCCATGATCTGTACGGGCACTTATGATATAATTGTTTTCTTCTCCTTTAGACAGCAGAAAATCGCAGCCTTCCAGCGTCAAATTCTCCACTTTTTCATCTGATACGACAGTCAGCTGCGGAGCACCCAGATCCTGATAAAAAAGCTTTGCTTTTCCGCTCTGTACAATCCTGTACTTTGGAGCCTGTTCTGTCACCTTGACTGTCAGCGGCAGCGTATATACTTTCCCTTCTACAACTGCGTCCACTTCTATTTTATAGGTTCCTGCCGTCGTACCTTCTTTTGCTTTCATAACATAACTATTCGCCTGTACACCCTGTGCAAGCGTAAAACTGTTGTCTGTTAATTTTACGGACTCCACCATGTATCCAGCATTCGGATAGATAAAGAAAGTAGTGCCTGTTGTCTGAAACAGGTTCACGGTGACTGTTTCCTCACTGATGTTCGGCGCAGGGTCCGTGACTTTAAGCCATATACTTTTACTGGTTTTGGCCGCGTCATTGGCTGTTATCGTAATTTTTGCCATACCGGATGCTTTCATGACAATCGGCACCCGGAAGATCCCGGCAGATTCCTGTACGATTTTCCCGACCGCCGCGACTTTGGAGTCAGCGCTTTTAATCATAAGTCCTCCGGCGGATACAGCAACCCGGAAAAATCCTTCTTTATCTTCCAGCCTGCCTCTGTATTCTTCGTTTTCTTTGGCCGTCTCAAAATTTCCGGAAGTCTCTATTTTTACCCCCAAAGTCGCTGCGTCTGTCACAGTAATTGTCTGCTGTGCTTTAAAAGTCTTTTTACCAAGCGTAATCTCTGCTTTGACTACAGCCTTTCCTGCTCTTCCTGCTTTTAACACTGCAGAAGCGTCCGTCTTTCCTTCTACAGACAGAACCGACGGATCGCTGCTGCTAAAGACCAGCCGATCGACATACCTTAACATCACCTTTTCTGATCCGGTCATATTCCAACGGATCTGTACGTTTGAGATATCACCGGTTTTCATTCCCGGGCTGTCCGCCAAAATGGAAATGCCGGTTAATGCAGATATAGAAACAGGCAGAACTGTCCTGTAATCTGCATATCCCTCCTTATGGTATACCGCCGGAAATTCTTTCTTTGTTTCTCCGGCAAATGGCTGCAGAGCAGTATCGCCATATTCCCATTCCCAGCCTCTATACGCTGCAAGGCTTATATCCGACAGCTTCTCTTGTGTATTGGTCAGCGCAAAAAGATGCTCTGCATCAGGATAAATGTCAGGCACTGCTGTTTCCTTCACTTCTACTATACATTTAGCCTCTGTCTTTCTGCCTGTTTCTTCTGATTGGCCACCTACAGACGCCGTGACTGCCGCCCTGCCTTTTGCCAGTCCCGTGACCAGGCCGTTTTCATCTACGGATACTACAGACGGCGCATCAGAACTCCATACCAACTCCGCCTGCAATTCCGGCATGTACGGAGAAAAATATGCCTTCAACTGTTTTGTTTCCCCTGCCTCCAGCATACATGTTTCCATATTAAGGCTGACGGATACTTCCGAAACTTTAACCTTACAGCTTGCCGACTTTCCGTTATGCGCCGCAGCCGTAATAATGGCTTCCCCGTATGACAGGGCTGTCACCGTCCCTTTTGTATCCACAGAAGCCACCTCCGGATGGTCGCTTTCCCAGGTTACTGCAGGATTCGTAACATCCGCAGGCCTGACAAAGGCAGTCAAAGTCCGCGACTCGCCGGGCTGCATACGCATGACTGCCCGGTCCAGCGTAACCTTTGAAGCTTCCACAACACTTCCTGACAGAGCAAACAGATCCACTGTATATTGAAGCGGCTGGTCGTTCCCGAACCTGTCCTTCAGTCCTGTGACGGATATCTCATACCTGGAGCCTGCTTTATACGTTATACTGCCTTTTTGAGGGCGGAATATAATACATGGCATACGGCCATAATTATCTTCCGATACAGACAAATAATTACTGTCCCAGCTGGAGGATGCCTTCTGGAACGTCCAGCTTTTACCGCTGTTTGCATCCTTCATGGTTACTGTGATATCCTGCGCCTCTTCCAAGCGGTAATCATTGCCAAGGCTGATAGACCATGCATAATCAGTCCCCATAAATTCAATCGGCATATTCCGCGCCGGCCACGCCACAAAATCAGAAATATATGTGCCTTCATGCCATTCCAACTCGCCGTTATCCAGCGCGTACATACTCAGATAACGGCCTGTAACACCAAAACCCGTTGCCGACATCAAAGGATTTAGCACCCATCTGCGGTGTCCTGCCCGGTCGATATTCGACTTATCGCTGTCATTTAACCATCCCCTGAGCATAGCGTCAGGAAGGTTAGAATAACCTGAACCCAGGTTGCTGCTGGAACACCCTATATACCCTTTCTGGAACAGGTCTTCGGGGAAACCGGCTGGTTTGTCCGGGTAATGGGTCATTACATGATTGACCGCATTTACAAGCGTCCCCGCCTGGGCGTATTCTATATATGCCTCGTCTAATTCCACATTATCTGGTACGCCTGCCGTATACCTGGCAAAATTCATCATCCTTAATACATTATCCAAAGTCTCATCCGACAAACGCCCCGGCGCATACGGCTCTTCCAGACTGGGCGTCTCTTTATAGGTGGTTTTTAAATCCTGGTTCCAAATCAGCTGTGCATACCTGGCCAGGATCTCCGCCCTGTCTGGAGTTTTTACAGATCTATACTGCCTTTTTGCCGTATATGGCAGCCAGGAAGGGTTGCCCCGCAGAAAATAGGCGGGCATCCTGTCTTCTGTAATGGTATCAGACGTAATCTTATTGCCTGTAAAGTCCGCCTCAATCAATGCTGTCAGCCTGGAAAGATCGGGCAAAACTGCCAGTTCATTTTCAGACAAATCAATCTCTTTTAGTGCGCTCAGCCCTTCCAGCCCTTTGGCATCCTCTATGGCATGGCCATAAAGGGAAATGCTGGTAAGGCCGGACGCATACTGAATCCCTTCCAACGACTTTATAACGCCCGGCACTTCGGACGTCATGTTCCTTAATTGTGTCAGCTTTTCCAGCTTCGTGCCGGTGATCGGTTCACCATCGGCTATGCCTGCCTGGCGGCGGATATAGGCCCTGAATACCTCGTCAGGGAACTGGCTGTCCTCATAGACGGCCTGTTCTCCTGTGGAAACAGTAAACGGCTCCTCGTTGCTCCCATAACGCCTGCCAAACAATTCATAATAATATTGGTACTCCGTATTTTCCGCCAGATCTTCGATCTGTATGCTGGCGCTGCCGGAATATATATTCGCGAAAGCATACTTCCAATCTTCTTCGCCCGACGCGCGGTAATAAAAATACAGGTGTATAGTTCCCCGATCAATCTCATTCCAGGGCGAAACCGCCGCCATGACGTTCATTGTGTTGATATTCCCTTTTACATCCACATGTACATCCGTATCCTCCCAGGGAATGGGCGACACCGTAAGTTCCTCCGAAACCACGCGTGTGGCCTGTCCTGGCGAGCCTGTATAGACCGTCGCTTCCGCCTGGGCTTTCAGCATGTTTCCGTTTGTATACAACTCGGCATAATACTTCCCCGGAATCTCATCCATGCTGTCATCCGTCCTGAATTGTATGCCTGGAGTCGTATATTCATCTGTACCGCCTTTTACATAGCGCAAATCAGTGCTTACCATATACTCCTGATCCGGGTTATCCACGTTCCAGATTACTCTTACATTACAATACCCGGCGTCTTCTATCTGTAACCCATGGACGGATACCGCCGTAGACTCTGCCGCATTTTTCGTTTCAAACTGCATGGGCCGCGTCAGAAAATAATAAGTACTGCCAGAACGATATACAATACGGTAATAATAAGTAGTTTTGGGCGTAAGCCCCCCCTCTGCCTCAAGGCGGCCTGTCACCTCAGAAGATTCTTCCATATATTCAATTCTATAGCTCATCCTGGCACAGTAAAAATCTGTCCCCTGTATATCCGAATCCTCCACATAAGCCACGCCCGGGAAAAAACGGCTCGCGGCACTTTCATTATCCGTATACAAAATATACGGCTCAAAACCTTTATTGGAAATCATCAAAAAATCCGCATGATAGCTTCCCGGATCCACCTGCACTTCCGTCAGAGTATACCCCTGCGTATCATCCGTCAGATATTCTTCTCCCCCCGTATCCGCCGCCTGTTCCCCATATTCATCCGCTATATTCGGCTCTTCTGGTTCTTGCGGTTCTTCGATTTCCTCCGGTTCTTCTGCCCCTTCTCCCTCTTCCGTAAGTACCGCCGTCCCGTCCCCTGAAAGCTCGTCCTCCTGCGATGTTCCCGCTAAAGAATCCTCCTCTTCCAAAAACTCTTCCGCCGCATGGTCCTGAACATCTTCCTCTATCTCATCCTGCTTAGACGCATACACGCACAATCTTGTCTCTTCCACCGAAGCCACGAACAAAACAACCGCCAGTAATCCAGCCAAAATCCTTCTCATTTTCTTACTCCCTTTCCTCCACATGAAACTTCTCTTCCCAGCAAATCTCTGCTCCCGGCCACATCTCTCCGAATCCTAAGTCCGTCACCTTCACTTCGCATTCTGTCGGATTCGCATACTGCACCTCTACTTTCAGCCGGGTGACGCCTCCCGCCCTTTCAGGCAGATCTGTAAGCTTCAATCCTTCATACACAGGCTCCCCGCCCAGCATAGACCAGAATACAAACTCCACCAGCGGATCTCCCACCAGCAGCACCTCGCACTCTCCTTTCGCTTCATGCCAACTGCACCCGGCGCTGATCAGTGTATGGACGCTTTCTTCCCCCTTTGAAAAACTCCGAATCCCCGTATTATACATAAGCGTCTGTTCGCTTAAAAACAGATAGCTCTTTTTGTCTTCCTGGTTTCCCGCCAGCACACAAGCCCCTCTGGCATGTATCTTCTCTCCCAAAAATACCCGGCGCCTGCGGCACAGCTCTTCCCTGCTCTTTTTGTACTCCTGCGCGTTCAAATCCGTCCCCGTCAAAAATACCGCTGAAACCGGTTTTTTACCAAAGCACGCTTTGACAGCGCCCAAAAGCCTGTCGTCCCTGTCTTCCCCTGCTTCCCCGATCTGCCAGATTTCTGGTTTTAAAGCCGACACCAGCATTGGGGCTGTCTTCTTATTCACCTGAAATCCTGACGCTTTTACTTCTTCACCCGCAAATTCCAGAAGCCATACCTGCTGCTGCCATATATCATTGGTCTGATGCATAATCAGGTGAGCAATGCTCTCTGGCGCGCTGATCATCTGTAACTGTTCCCTGGTAAATCCCGCTTCACAGGCATCTTTTGCATATGCCTCTATCGTCTCCGACGACAGATCCTGCAGCACAAGAACCACACGGATTCTCTCTTTTTTCCCATATTTTTTCAAGGCGGACAATATTTTCCGAAAACACGCTGTCCTCGTATCACATCCGCCAAAATCCAAAGGCAAAACCTGCGCTTCTTTCATCTGCGCGTCCTGATAGCAAACGCCGGGCGTCTCCTTTTGACAGTCAATGCCCACATACAGACTGCTGCCCTTATTTTCCGTATCCATAGAGACTTTCCTTTCCTTATCCTGCAGCTTGTCACCTGACCTCAAACGCATCCTGGACCAGTTTTGACAATTCTTCATACTCCTGCATCATCCGCTTTAATTCCTGCTCCTGACCTAAGTCAAGCGCCCTCTGCATCCTGCAAAGCATGTGGTAACGATCGCCGCCTTCATATCCGTTCACACATTCCATCGTCTGGCACTCGGTAGACTTCTCCGTCCCGTCTTCATCCGTCTCCGTAAAAAACCAGGTCAGCCGCTCCTTATAAAACAAAATAAAAGACTTTATAAACACCCCTCCGCACACCGGGTACAAACGCTCCGTCTCATAGTCCAGCACTTTCTTGCCATGATGCTCCAATACATAATGAAGCACTACTTTATGTTTCGGATCACACCGGTATTCTACCACCGTCCGGTCATCTGGTCGTCCCTGCTCTTCCAGATACGGCAGAAGATGTTTCATAAATCCAAAATATCTGCGTCTTTCGGTCAGTTCTTTCATAAGCTTTCCTGCCAGCCGCTTCTGAGACTCTGTCAGCGAAAGTGCCTGCGAGATTTGCCGTAAATAAGACAATTTCGCCGCCTCCGAAAGCCTGTCTTCCCAGAGCAGATGATGCTCCAGACAGCCAAAAAATTCCGGCACAACTTTCCGGCCCTTTACAAAATCCAACCAGCTTACATAATTTAGATAAGCCTGCAGGACCAGGCTCTGTCCCTTGTCGTCATCCAAAGAAACAAATACAGGAAATACTTCATTCACACAGCATTCCGTGAAAAGAGCCTGTACGACCACCTGTTCTCCAAGTACAGGCAAAGCAAGGCCGAATCTGTCTCCTGCTTTCCAGATTTCAAGAAGTTCTTTCGTATTCCCCTGGCAGCTCTCTGCCAGAAACCGTATCACTTCTTCCGTATAGACCCCTTTTAAAAACACCTGACGAGCCAAAGGCAGCAGACGCTCCCTTCTTACTTTTTCTTCCTCTGTCAGCCGCTGAAACAGACGAAGCACCTGACCGGCGTCAACCTCTTTACACCCTGTCTTCTCCAAAAGCCCCAGTGCCTCCTCGTCCTGGCCAAGCGAAATCAAAACACCAATATAAAAAGCCTGTTCCTTTCTCTTAAGCCGCACGATTTCCGCTTCTGAGATCTTAAGCCGTTCATCCATCTGCTCCAGACTTTGACGGCCCATTTTATAGTCCAAAAGTTCCAGTTTCAGTTTCTTCCGATAAGAGTCGCTAATTCTGTCGTCATCCAAAAGATCCCAGGCCAGCCACAGATTCTCATCTGTCAGACTATGAGGACCCTTTCCATCCATAAGATACAGTTTTAGTCCCAGATGATCTTTTACAGACGCTGTACAGGTCTGCATAAATCCCGGCTCTGTAAGCATCCGCTTCATCTCATAAGCTACCGTCTTTTCATACCGCTTCCCCTTATCATCTACAAGGATAATACGCGCTCCCGGCGTATAGACCGGGATATAAGCGCATCCGCCTGTAAGTCGGACCGTAATCTTCTCCCGGAGCTGTTCATAAACCACTTCCACAAAACGGATTCGTCTGTCTTTACAGGTAAGTTTTCTAAGAAACAAAAGATCCGCCAGCGCTTCCAACATATCTTTACCAAGCGTTTCTGCCAGCAGACATTTACTGTACAACCATGCCAGGGAATCATTCATCTTCCTTTGATGAAGCTGCTGCAGTAAAAACGCTTGCAGCATCCGCCGATACTCTTCGTAAATCTCATCCCCCGGCGTTCCATATCGAATCAGGTTACAATAAAGTATGGTCTTTAATCGCCCGGTCAGCGTATTATGGTAATGAAAATAAAGCAGCACCTGTCGAGGCAGAAGCTTCGGATATTCCTCCGGAAGCGCATATAGAAAATATTCATAAAGATTCGTAATCTTTGCGTCCAGTTCTACGCCCTTTTGATACCAATAAAAAGCGTCTGCATCGGTCCTGTTCCCCCGGATATAAACAGAACAGACAGCACCTGCGGTTTCTTTGGACGGGCTTATTTTATAACAAGTCTTTAAAAACGTGGCCGAGAACAGGGACCATTTCTTAATCCTGCCCGCCTGTCCAGCCGCCGCCTGGGCAGTTTCTACGGTCAAAAGTCCCCGAGATGCAGCCCAGCCAAATACCTGCAAAGTAAATGCATCCAATCGGGTAAAAAGCGCCAAATCTTCGCTGATCAACTTCCATGCCTCCTGGTAGAGAAGCCGGTTCTTTACACCCGCATAAAACTGCCGCTCCAAAATCAAGTAGCGGGTACGGGGATTTTTCTCAAGCTGCGGGTCCAATTTCAGCAAGAAACCTGTAACCAGCCCATTTTTAGGCCTTTTTTGATAAAATTTCCTAAGCTGCGCCACGCTGGCCGAAGTTATCTTTTCATCATTTCTGTAAAGGGCATTCACATAAAGAAATAACGCGCAGATTTCCACCTCTTTTTGCTGATATAGACGGGCCTTTTCGTATTTATGAAGGATACGGCCCGCTTCTTCTTTACGCCCTTCTCTTAGCATCACCCAGATATCAATAAGCGGATACAGATCCGACTGTCTGTCCGCCTTTTTTAAACTGTCTATGAGTACACGAAGACGCCTGTCGGCTTTTTCCTTTGTGCAGGCGTTCCTGCCTTCCTCTTCCAAAATCATCTGCATCTTAATCAGACAGGATTCCTGGAGATCGGAAGAGCGTCGTGTAGGGAAAGAGTGTAGATCTCGG
>CAJUMT010000052.1 GCA_910587495.1 uncultured Lachnospiraceae bacterium
CTTCGGTATTGCCGGCATCGGCGACGAACATCTGGATCTGCTGGCAAAAATCTGTGAAGTATTAGAAGACGAGGCTGTACTGGAAGAAATGAAAACCACCAACGATGTGGATTGGATTTTAAAACAGCTGACCTGATAACAAGACATTATTTTAACCATTTTAGAAAGAGGTGTTGTACTATGAAAACAGCAATTCAATTCGGTGCAGGTAATATCGGCCGCGGTTTTATCGGCATGCTTCTGGCACAGGCCGGATATCGTGTAATCTTTGCGGATGTAAGCGAAGTTATCATCGACCGCCTGGCGGCTGACCAGGAATATACCGTCCATGTTATGGACACAGAAGTGGAAGATGTTAAGATCACCAACATTACAGGTATCATGTCCAACGGCGATGAAATCATTGATGAGATCGCCAAAGCAGATATTCTGACAACAGCCGTAGGCCTTCGGGTTCTGGCGTTCATCGCTCCCGCCATTGCAAAAGGAATACAGAAGCGTATGGCTGACGGCGTGAAAACACCGCTGAATATTATTGCCTGCGAAAACGCCATCCGCGCTACTTCTCAGTTGAAAGAACATGTATACAAAATTCTTTCCGAAGAAGAAAAAGCATACTGCGAAGAACATGTGGGCTTTGCGGACTGCTCCGTAGACCGTATCGTGCCTCCTGTCCGCAGCGAGAATCCTGTAGATGTGGTCGTGGAAAAATACTGCGAGTGGAATGTGGAGAAAGCTTCTTTAAAAGGCGAAATCCCCGAGATCCCAGGTATGAACCTGGCAGACAACCTGATGGCTTATATCCAGCGTAAACTCTTTACATTGAATACCGGGCACTGCATCACTGCCTACACAGGTATCCTGGCAGGCTTCAAGACGATTGACCAGGCCATCGCCAACCCTCAAATTTTTGATCTGGTTAAAGCAGCCATGACGCAGTCCGGAGACGGTCTGATCAAGAAATTTGATTTCGACAAAGAAGCACATTACAAATATATTGACAAGATCATTAATCGTTTTAAAAATCCATACCTGCAGGATGATGTAACCCGTGTAGGGCGTGAACCGCTGCGTAAACTTTCCGCAGATGACCGTCTGGTAAGCCCCCTTACTACTGCTCTGTCCTACGGTCTTCCGGTAGATAAGCTGATCGTCGGTATTGGCGCTGCTCTTCGCTACAACAATCCCGAGGATGCCCAGAGCGTGGAACTTCAGGAGAAGATCGCTGCCAAAGGCGTCTCTGCCGCATTTTCAGAAATATCCGGCATCACGGACACCGCACTTCTTGCGCAGGTAGCGGAAGCTTACGAAAAAGCACCGACGCTTTTTAAATAAAATCCATAAGGGGTATCTGTATGACCAGTAAAACGATCACTCTGGCTTCCACGGATTATTTCCACGCAAGGCCTGCCGCGCAGATCGCTGCGGCAGCCAGACCCTTTAAGAGCGTTGTCATGGTTACCCTGGGAACCTCAATTGCCAATGCTAAAGACGCCCTTTCCCTTATGCGCCTGGGGCATCCAAACGGCGCTTCCGTGGAATTCCTTGCCGACGGCCCTGACGAAATGGCGGCGCTTAAGGCAGTGCTGGAAGCTGTTGAAAAAGCATTTACATTACAATATGCCTGAGAAACAAAGATGGCTGCCCACCGGATATACTCCAATGGGCAGCCGTTTTTCTTTCTTTCAGTCTTCTTCACATGCTTTTTGTATCAACCGATACACATCCCGGTAATGACGTCCATGAGAACGGCACAACGCTGTCACACTATCATATTCCGGAAAGTATCGCTTCACTCCATGCCACTGGCAGACCTTTACGTTTGCCTCCCCCAAAGGCGTCTGCACTGTACGGCATTCCCGAAGCAAGGTGGTCCGTTCCATAGGTATCCTTCGAATACCAATCGTAGTAGTCTCCTCAAAAATGATCTGTTCCATCCGCTCCACATTGTTTTCGTCGCAAATCACATTCAACTGATACGCCGGTCTGTTCTTTTTCATGTACACGGGGGTGTAATGCACGTCTCTGGCGCCTGCTTCCATCAGGCGTTCCATGGTGTATCCCATATTTTCCCCGCTGCAGTCGTCTATATTGGTCTCCAGTTTGTAGATTCGGTCTTTTTCTTTCGCATCAGAGCAAATCAGCATGGCGCGCAGTATCCCTGCCAGGCCATAATCCCGCTTTCCGGCTCCCATTCCTGTCCTCTCCACCGTAAACAGATTCGGAAACCTGTCGGAAGTCCTGATCGCCGCCACAATCGCCGCCCCTGTCGGGGTAACCAGTTCTCCATTTATATTTGTCACTGTAAGCGGAAGTTTATAAGCCTGCACAATATTCATAACCGCAGGTACCGGCACTGGAAGAATGCCATGCTGGCAGCGAATCGTTCCCCTGCCTTCGTACAATACAGGGACAATCACTTCCGTAATATCAAGATTATCCAGACATACCGCAGTTGACAAAACATCCACAATGGAATCCACCGCACCGACTTCATGAAAATGTACCTGGTCTTCCGGCACGCCATGGGCTTTTGCCTCTGCCGCTGCCAGAATCTTAAAAATACGGACAGCCGTATCTTTGGCCCTGTCGGTCATATCCGCGCGTTCTATGATCGAAAGAATCTCCGGAAGGCCTCTGTGGCTGTGGGAGTGATGATGCTCGTGGGCGTGCAAATGCAGGGTGCGTTCATCTCCCATATGGCTATGACCGTGCAAATGCGGGCCGTGTTCATCTTCCGCATGGCTGTGCCCGTGCAGGTATTCCATATCGTGGTCATGGTTTTCATGCTCCGCATCCATCACCACGTTAAAATCACATACATCCAGCCCCGCCTTCTTCACCCGGCTTATGACCGTCCGAAACCCGCCCACCGAAAGGCTGTCCAAAGCCCGCTTTAGAACCTCCCGGTCGGCTCCCAGATCCAAAAGGGCGGCCACCGTCATATCGCCGCTGATTCCGCTTGTGCATTCCAAATATAATGTTTTTTGTTTTGCTTCCATGAATAAAGCAGTCTCTCTTTCTATGATTAATCTTTTAGTATCCCGGTCAAAATCTTATCTGCGTTTCTTGTCATCCGAACCGGCTTATGTATAAAAGGAATTCTTACGCCAAAATTCAGTCCGCAGTTTTTCCCTGTCCATTCATCCTCAGGTCTGACCTGATGCAGCCCAACCGGCAGCCTGTGCCCAACCGGCATAACGGATAACGGGTGTAAATCCACTTTTTCATAAGTTGTATACAGGCATGTCCCCACAAGATTCATTTCCAGCATAGACGCAATCCCCTGAGCCAACAGGTAACTCGCACGGAACTTTCCTTTTATCTCTTTCCATTTATCGACTCCTACCCATGATTTCATCTCAATCAGATGCACTTTCCAATCATTGTCGGCTATAGGTTCATATATAATATGATCCACCCGCTTGAACATGGATTTTCTTTTATCTTTTTGGAAAAATTGTAATTCTGTATGTTTCTTATCCACATTTCTGATACATAGATTTTCTTCTGCTCTTAAATGCACTTCCAACACACTTTTTCCCGTATCTTCAAGCTCCTGCAATAAGATACAGTTCTTTTCCCATTCCATAAAACCAGGTGCCATCAGTTCATTTATGATAAATTCTCTTTTTGTTTTATTCATATTTATCATTCCTGGATCTCGTATGATTCGTCCATAATCCGATCGAGCGCGTCATTAAATGTCGGTATCACAAAACCGTTATCTTCACATAGCAGTTCTTTTACCACTGTTTTTCGATTATTCTTTGATTCAAACTGGTACACTTTTATCTGCCCCGGATCTAACAAATCTGATTTCCCATAACCCAATTTCCTGCATAGTTCTGCACATTGAGGATGTCTGGCCAATTTAATCATATTGTTTATATGCTGCAGGATAATATCACTATGCGTGGTAATTGTCATATTTATCCCTGCGTTTACAATACGGCCAAGTATCCTTCCCATCTTTTGCTGCAGCTTAGGATGCAGGCACATTTCAGGTTCTTCATAATAGAAACTGTTTAATTGCTGCCTGTGCTTTAAGAGCAGAATCAACGGCGACAATTCTGTCACAACTGCCGATACAACCCGAAGAGGCATCCCATTCTTTTTCCCCTGGGGAACATATAAGATCTCTTTATTTGGCATCATACTGATCTCAACGGTTCCTTCAGCCATAGTTTTTTCTATCGTATCTGCAATACCAAGATACTCGTCTGTTCCTGTTTTTTCAACCGTCAGATCGCCCATCACATCCAGAAATTGATTGATCGGCCTGGTAAAAGGAACGATATTTTCTTTTTCTTCAGCAATATTGAAAGTATTCTTTCTTCCTACTTTATTGATAATATCCTTCGTCAGCATGAAACCAGTCCTGGCTGCCGGAAGATAGATGTTATCATCCCCAATAGCATCAAAATCAATATCCAAAATACAAGAATATATCGCTGTTATTAAAAACCATCTGTCAGGCTTTCCATCGGGCTCTTCTGTCTTATCCCAGATAGATTTCGCTAAACCATATCTGTATTTTCCGTCTGTAAAAACCAGCGCTTTGTCTGCTTCAACCTGGAAATGCAGAACTTCTTTACTCAAATCGCCGATTTCAATCTCAATACGCCCAATCGAAAGATCCTGGCTGTTAAATATCCATCTGGCCAGTCTGTTTTTATGTCTTTTCAGCCCATCATTTAACACGGCGGACAGCAATTCATGTACTTCGGACAGCATAACTTCATGCCTTCCTGTTTTTTTGGCAATTTGAATCTGTTCTGTCATCCAGGATTCCAAAGCATAAGATTCTTCTGTCTGCAAAATGTTGGTGCGGCCAATCAGTGTGGAAAGACCAATATTATGAATCCCCCACAGGAGCGAAAGAAGATAACTTTTCCCGCTGTTATTGTCCCCGACAAACAGCATGAATGGCGCCGCCTCTATTTCCGCATGTTTAATTTTGCCAAAATCTTCTACAATCATTTTCCATGACGCCATGATAGATGCCCTCCTGTTTTATGCTATTTTTCCCACCTTTTATGCGTCGCATACCGCCATCCGCGACAGATCCGGATGTTCGCCGCCCCAACCGATCTGCGGCAGACAGCGCAGCATATACATATCTTCTTCCGATATTCTGATATCCGGCACTTCCAGATTCTGGCGCATACGCTCCATGGAAGATGCTTTAGGAACTACGCAGATATCCTGCTGCAGCAGGAATTTTAAGAGAAACTGCGCCGGGGACACATTATATTTCTGCGCTGTTTCAATAACCATTGGCTCTTCTAACACACGCTTTCTGCCTAAAGGACTCCAGGCCTCTACCTGAATCCCCTTTTCTTTACAGTACTGCACAGCGGCTTCCTGCATATAACCCACATGCAGTTCCAACTGGTTCACCATTGGACATACGCTGGCCTCCGCAAGCAACGGCTTAAGATGATGGGGAAGGAAATTGCTGACGCCGATTGCACGCACTTTTTTCTGGCTGTAAAGTTCCTCCAGCGCGTTCCAGCTTTCCCGATCCAGTTCGGCCCAGTCTTTAGAATCTGCGGACGGCTTAGGCCAGTGCAGCAAAAAGAGATCCAGATAATCTGTCTGAAGCCGTTCCAGCGACTCTTCAAAGCTCTTCTTTGTCTTCTCATATCCCAGTTCTGTCTTCCATACTTTGGAAGTCAGGAAGATCTCTTCTCTTGGTATACCGCTTTCCCTGATCGCCTTGCCTACATATGCTTCATTTTTATAAGCCGCCGCCGTATCCAGCATCCGGTATCCAGCATCCAGCGCCATGCGTACAACCCGCTCGTCGCTTCCGTCTGTACATTTGTAAGTTCCATACCCTATACGGGGCATCTGCACCCCATTGTGTAGTGTAAAATATTTTTCCATCTGTTTTTCCTTTCCTTTCATTTTTATGAGCCGTATGTTTTTACAGTATAGCATACCCTGTCATATTTTCCACCTACAGCCTGTCGCAGCAGAATTTAACATTAAAAAGTGTAAAGCCTTAATCAATCATTAAAGGCTTTACACGCTGTTTACCGATTTTTTTACATATTATTATGCTTTTATCCGATCCAGTTCAGTAAGATTAACTCCAAGGCTTGACAATGTGACCTTTAACTCAATATATCTTTTATGCATTGATTCATATGTGTCCGGGGAGACCTCTTTGATCGCGATCATCCAATCTTGCAACCTTGAAACCTTGAAAATTCAATCACATTATCTTTAATAATATCTGCTGCACCTGACATATATTCACCGCCCTTTTATTATACGGTTTATAGGATGTTTTTATTATATCAGATATGGAAAGAATGTGAAAGCCTTTTCTTAGCCTGATATTCCTTATTGGCCTTTTGTCGGGTAGGAGTATACTCAAAATTCCAGAATGGCCTTTACATGTTTCCCCTAATAAATTATAATATAGGCCATAATCAACCACAGAGCAAAAAAGTGAAAAGAGAATAAAAATATGCCCGTACTATGTGTTGCCGCCGGACTGATCTGTCTGGCTTATTTCATCCTGCTGCTTATATACAGCGGTTTTACTTCTGCCTTTTATCTGGTATGGCCTATCATGGCCGCCGGATTTTTTCTGTTGGGATGGTTATTTAAGATCCATTTCTGGCAGCATCTGCCGACTGTGGTGCGTGCCGCAGCCGTGTTTCTATGTTCCGCCGGACTAATATTTTTTATCGGAGTGGAGGGGATGATCCTGAAAGCCTCTGTACAGGAACCGCCAACCCCCAGGGACTATGTAGTCGTACTGGGTGCCCATGTGCGGACATCAGGCCCCAGTCGTGCCCTGGCGCTTCGCCTTGACAAAGCATACGAATACGCGGCGGAACATCCAAACACAATCCTTATTGTCTCCGGAGGCCAGGGCGCTAACGAACCCTGTACCGAAAGCTCCATTATGAAACAATATCTGACAGAGAAAGGACTTCCAAAAGACAGGGTCTTAGAGGAAGACCAGTCCGCAAACACCCGGGAAAATCTGATCTTTTCCAAAGCCATGATCCCGGACGGAGCGTCAGTGGGGATTGTAAGCAACGGCTTCCACATCTGCCGCGCCCTGCATCTGGCGAAAACCTTAGGCTACGAAGACGTCAGCGGTATCCCTGCAGGTGGCGATCTGCTCACGCAGCCCGCCAACCTGCTGCGGGAGTTTTTCGCGGTCGTAAAAGACTTTTGGCTTGTACGACCACCCCAAAATTGATGCAAAATAAATATTTGGCATTCATATAACAAGGCTTTTGCTGCCAGAAACCTTTGAGTACTGACAGCAAAAGCCTTATTCATAATCATTCTTAAAGATTCAAAAGCCTGTCTTTTGCAGATGCAAGATAATCATTCTTTGCCTGATGGAATTCTCCGTCCGCCAGCTCTGCCAGCCTGGTATCAATTGGCATCTTTCCAAGAACCGGAAGCCGAAGTTCCTCAGCCAGGGCGTCGATACCGCTCTCGCCGAAGATCTTAAACTCTTTTCCGCAATCCGGACAGACTACATAACTGTAGTTCTCTACCAGTCCGAGAACCGGAATATGCATACTGTCTGCCATATTCAAAGCCTTTTTCACGATCAGCCGCACCAGATCCTGCGGCGACGTAGCTACGACGATACCTTCTACCGGAATCGACTGAAATACTGTCAGCGGCACATCTCCTGTACCGGGCGGCATGTCCACAAACAAATAGTCCAGATCCCCCCATGCCACGTCAGTCCAGAACTGTTTGACCATATTGGCAAGGATTGGGCCTCTCCAGATCACTGGCGCTTCCTCATTTTCCAAAAGCAGGTTGATGGATATAACACGAATGCCGTTCCGGGTATAAATCGGCTGAATGCATTCATTCTCCATACCTGCGGGACCATGAAGACCGTACATTTTCGGAATCGAGGGACCTGTGATATCCGCATCCAGAATGCCTACATTGTATCCTTGCTCCGCCATCATATTTGCCAAGGACGCGGTAATCATGGATTTGCCCACCCCGCCTTTTCCGCTGACCACTCCGATCACATGTTTAATATTGGAAAACTGATTCTGCTCCTCTAACATGCTCTGCGGAGACTTTTTGCTGGGACATCCTTCACAGCTTTCCTTCGTACAGCTTGTGCTGCCGCACTCTTTTTCTGCCATCTTAAAAACCTCCTATTATAGTTCCGCTTCATCCCTTCTGCGCCCCGGCACTGGATCAACTCCTGGTCGCCTGACGGCTCTCACTCGTTGATCCGGGCGCATCAGGGATTCCGCTGGTTTTCTTACCTGAAACGATTGCACTCAAACTTTTCCATCATGGACAGGCAGTTCAGGATTTCGTCATACATTTCCTGCACATTTTCTTTTTCCACAACCAGATCCAGTGAAATTGCTATGCTGTTCAGAACATTAAAATCCATCTTGTTTCTGTTATAGACCATGATGTGCATCTTTTCTTCCAGTGTATCCGCATCCAGAAATTCTATAAGGATCGGGTTTACTTCTCCTGGCACTTCCTGCCGCTTATCTTTTGTTTCGTCTTTCAAGCCCTGCCCTGCATCCTGGCCGCCTTTTTGCCTGGAAGGCATCTCCACAAGTTCAAAACGGTACTTTTGGGTAACTTCCGGATATTTCTCATGATCCACCTCACTTACGAACATATCATAGGGACGCACATACACCCCGTAATCTCCATAAAGCGCCTGATAGACCACCATCTGTTCCCCTGTCTCGGAATGTTCCGCCACCGCCACGATCTGGTAAAGGCGGTCTTTAAAATGTCTGTAAAACTGTCCTTGCTGAATCTTGCGCATACTTTATCCACTTCCTTTACATGGATATTATAACACGCTTTTTACGGTTGTGCCATGGAAATTGGCAAAAAGTCCGTTTCCCTATCTCTCATGGTAAATCCGGTACAGCCCAAAAGCCAGCAAACCCATAAAGAGAGCCTGTATCCCCATGTACAAAGGCCAGGAAAACCCGATCGTCCCCATCCCAAAGGCTGCTCGCAGCCAGTCTGCCCGACTTACATATCCATCTGTCCGACCCACTGTCTTCAAAAACAGTGAAAATACCAGCACATTAGCTACAGACACCAGGAAGATAAGCCTTCTTAAAAAGGGAAAGTAGCAGAGCCGCAAAAGTCCTTCTTTTTCCATGCCCAGATATATAAGAAGGCGTGTACGCGCTTCGTCCTTTTGCTTTCTGCCCATATGGCTGTGAAGACAGAAAAGCACCGAGAGGCAGAATACGAAAAACATAAAAGTGCCCGCTAATAAAAGCGTCCTTAAGAATTCCTCCCGATTGCTGTTTTTCTGCTGCCAGAAAGACGAAAAAACGATCTGCGGACCGGCGCTGATGCCATCAAGCTTCTTGTCTGTGGTCTCGCTTAGCATGTCCGCACTGCCGTAGGCCATCACATAATTTCTCTTTTGAGGCGCCTGATCCATGAACCGCTCCAAAAAAGCCTCTGACACAAGCACGTCCCCGGGCATCAAAAAGTCCCGGCTTTCCTGGAACAAATTATGAAATCGCTTCAAAATCCCTTTGCAGGCAATCTGCGCTTTTCTATCCCCCAGGGAAATATAAAGCGTATCCCCTTCCGTAAGTCCGGCTGTCAGCGGATCGGCAAAAGGCTTGTACATAGTTGCGTCAAGATTGTTTATATAGGCAGTGCCTCCATATGCATCAACCAAAAGGTCAGGCAGATAGATGACCGCCGCTTCCCCGGCCTCAAATTCTTCTCTTGTGATCTCAAACGCTTCCTGCCCTGTATAATAGGAAAAAAGATCCGAATCCCGGGGAAGCATGACCAGCCGTCCCGGCATACCCTGCATATCTTCCATCTCTTCTTCGGACATACTTCGATACCATTTATCAAGCAGGAAATATGCGTCTTCCCTCCAGCCGTCATAGCCGACCCACAAAGATTTTCTCCGGTAAGCGCCTACGACCGTGCAGCTTTCGACCGAAGTAATCCCTTCTACACTGCGGATTTCGTCTAACTGTTCTTCGGAAAGGCCCGCCGGATACGCGGCGCTCCATTCATAATCCTGCCCCAGGAGCTTCTGCCCGATCTGATACCTTCTGTATTTTTCGTGGACGGCGAAAAATCCGGAGAGAAACAATACAACTGCCATAAAAAGAAACAGCGCTTCCAGACAGTTTTGCTTTCGGTATCTGAACGCCTCACGTCGATAAAAACTCCTCCGGCTTAAAAATCCGTCCGGCTTTTTCCGGGGACGCCGCGCCTGGAAAAAAGCCGTACTTTTCTGCTCCGGCACCATAGAAAACCTGTCCATGAGTAAAAACGGATAAAAGTTCGCGCCCATCGACGCCAAAAAAGAAGCAGCTGCGGCTGCCAGGAAAGAAAGCAACTGTATATGCAAAGTAAACTGAGTATTACAGAATTGTCTCCATAAAAGGAAAGCGCCGACTAAAAACAATACCGTACAGGCCGTACCCGCGAAAAATGCCGTAAACCATACGGCGATACTTTCCCGTATCCGTATTTGAATCAACATACGCCTGTCCGCACCCAAAAGCCGCAGAACCTGGTCTTTATACCGTCTCCTTGGAAAAAGAATCACCTGCGTCAGGAAAAGAAACATAAGAGACATCAGGAATGTAAATAACAGGATCGCCCGGCTCTCTATATACCATGTAAACCCAATTTGGGGCGGATAAGCAAAAGTATTGTATACAAGCCTCATTCCTCTTCCCAGGGGAATCAGTTCTCTTAATTCCTCCATTTCTTCCCTGCTGTTATGGGTACTG
Organism: uncultured Lachnospiraceae bacterium; assembly: GCA_910587495.1. GTDB lineage: Bacteria > Bacillota > Clostridia > Lachnospirales > Lachnospiraceae > Hominiventricola. The sequence continues at coordinate 10,773 of CAJUMT010000052.1, forward strand.
TCGAAAAACAGATGCGTGCAAGCAGGCATATCTTTTGTCTCTTTTGCAAGAAGCGCGCCGCACAACATGTTGCCTTCCGAATCCCAACCGGCGGTATAGGGTTTTAGTATTCCGCAAAGAAGATAACTTCTTTCCTCTGTACGGGCTTCACCTGCCTCCGTATCCAAAGATGCCCAGCAAAAGCTGCAGCGCTGCCCCACCACGGGCCGGATGCCAAGCGCATCCAAAAGGGACGATTCCATGGCGATCTCTTCCGGCGACTGCGGAAGCCTTCCCTCTTCCAGGGAAATATTTCCCAGGGCAATCAGCGCGTCATCCACAATACCTGCATAGCCCACTGTTTTCTCCTGACTTTTCAGGGCGGCCAGTATATGCATTTCACCCCAGTCCGTAAGCGCCGCATGATCTTTTAATTTCTCTTTGGTCTCTTCATCGACCTGGTAAACGGCTCCTTTATACCGTCCGTACATGCCAAAACGCGCTTCCTCGTTAGATTTCCGAAGGCTTCCAGTCAGCACAAAAGCCGCCGTAAGCAACACCACGCAAAACAGATAAGAGAAAAATAAAAGCCTGTGTTCTGATTTTTTGCCCTGCAGCGCGATTTCCCACAGATTGTTTTTCATAAGTCTTCACCTGCTTTCATGGCAAAGCGCAGCTTCCCGTCTTCCATAAGTAGAATCTCGTCCGCACATCTGGCGACATCCATATCATGCGTCACTAACAGGACGGTCTGCCGGTATCTTTTGTGGATATCCAGCAGAAATCTTATGATGCTCTCGCTGGTCTGTTTGTCCAGATTTCCCGTCGGCTCATCCGCGAACAATACGTCCGGCCTGTGGATGAGCGCCCTGCCGATGGCTGTGCGCTGCCGCTCGCCGCCGGAGAGCTGGTCAGGATAGCAGTCCTTTAAGTGAAGAAGCGACAAAGCGCCCAGAACCGTCTCCATCCACTCTTTGTCCGTCTCCCATCCGTTCAAAAGGACAGGCAGGCAGATATTTTCTTCCACCGTATATTCCGGAAGAAGCTTAAAATCCTGGAAGACAAAGCCCGACTGTCTCCTGCGGACAGCCGCCAGGCTTTTTTCATCCATTCCTGACAGAATACTCTCGTCCATCTGCACAGATCCTTCATCCGGGGCTTCCATCCCGGACAGCAGACGAAGAAGCGTCGATTTGCCTGATCCGCTCTTACCAATGATACAGTAAAATTTCGCTTTTTCCAGGCAAAGATTCACATCTCTGACAGCCTGGACGCGTCCCTTTCCCCTTCCATAAGATTTACTCAAATTTTTACACGATAAAATATATTTCATTACACAAATTCCTCCTGTATCTATATACTATCAGACGGAGGTTACAGTCATATGACAGTATAAATTTCTTTTCCGTACAATATAGGGAGTTCTATGTGAAATACAAGAGGATACTTTTTTTCCGACCGGATCTCTATGGTTCCGAAGTGGCGCTCCAGCACGGTTTTTACAAGATGCATGCCGATGCCAAAATGGCCTTTAGACGAACTGTCGGTATACCAGCGTTCAAACAGACGGGACGCTTTATCCTGATCCAGCGGCTTAGAGCCAGTACAAAGATCAACCGTATAGCATGCGGCTTTCCTTCCCTGACGAATACAGATCTGTCCGCCCTCGTCCCCATGGTCGATACAGTTCTGGAGCAAAGCCTGGAAGGCTTCCCGAAGCCATATCCCATCGCAGCTTATCAGGTTTTCGCCGTCCCAGGGACAAAAATCCAGCGTGATCTTCCTTTCTGCAGCAAAAGGGTCGGCTGCTTCCGCCGCATCCAAAAGCAGATCGCCAAGAACCGTCGGCTGATAATGAAAACGTACTCTATTTGTCTGAAGCTGCCCTTCTTTGATCAGCAGCGTGGTAAGAGCAGACAGCCGATCCGTCTGAAGACTTCCCTGATTAAGTTCTTCTTCAAATACATGATCCGTGTCTTTTGTGCGAATCAGATCCAGGCAAAGCTGTATGCCGGTCAGGGGCGTCTTGAACTGATGGCATATATTGCCCATAAATTCTTCCATCCGCGCTTCCAGCTGCCTGCATACCTTACCCAATGTACCGGCTTCTTCATTGGCCCGTTCATACGCTTCCCTGCCCGCCAGAATTTCCCGGCGCATCCTGCAAAAACCATATGCGGAAATAACAGCCCAAGCAACAGACAAAACAAACGCCGAAAGTAAAAGCCCGGCTCCTTTGGAAGTGTAATACCGACCGTTCAGTATCTTAGGGCCAGTCGTCTTATAACCTGCTTTCTTAAGCGTTTCCTCTCCAAGCACAGAAAAATGCCCGGCATCTTCTGCCTGCACATCCAGGCGGAATGCTTCGGCTGCCGCACCGGGATCGACAGCCGCCATACAGCCAAGAAGCGTAAGATACCTTTCCTGGCTCGCGGATTCATTTATAAAGATGCCAAGCGCAAGCAGCAGGCATATACATGCCGGTATACCCAATGTGAGAAATCCGCTTTTTTTGTCCATTCTATATTTCCTTTCCGGACTCCTGGGGAAGCAGGAATCCTATTAGTTTTCAGACAACAGGCAGTTTATAGCGGGAGCCTCAGATCATCACGACCGGGACTTCCCACCGATAGCCGATTCCCGTTACGGTGCGTATATAGGGGACGCCGTCATAACTTCCCAATTTCTTGCGCAGTCGGCTGATATTGACCGTCAGCGTATTATCCTCCACAAAATTCCCCCGCTTGTCCCAGATCTTTGCAAACATCTGTGTCCGCGCAACCAGGCATCCATAATTGGCCAGAAGAAGTTCCAGGATCTGAAGCTCCGTGTAGGACAGACTCACCTCCTGCGAGCCTCTCATAAGCACACTTTGTCTTCGATCATATATATACGCCCCGGTTTTCAGGCGGTCGTTTGGCATATTTGCGTATACGGTGCTTCTCCGGAGCAGTGCATGCACCCGCGCCAGAAGCTGCCCGGCGGAAAAGGGCTTGGAGATATAATCGTCCCCGCCTGCCGCAAGTCCCCGGATGACGCTCTCCTCATCCCCGAATACCGTGACAAACAGGACAGGGACGACAGAAAACATACGGAACTGCCGACATACTTCATAACCATTCCCGTCTCCAAGATTGACGTCCAGAATATACAGGTCGGGATGTTCCCGCTCAAAAAGCTCCCCTGCTTTCGCGCATGTATCCGCCTCTGTGATTTCATATTCCTGCCCCAAGAGCTTTCTTAAGCTGCTCCTGATCGCCGGGTCATCCTCCAAAAGAAGTATCTTCAGCATTTCCATGTTCCTTTCTGCCTGCCGTCTTTGGCGTTTTGCTTATTATAATCTGTCACAGCATAGATGTCAAAAACCCCGCTGCAGACAACGGGAATCAGGTATCCGTACTCTTCCGTGGCAACCTGCTGGATTCTTTCCATCTTCTGGCGGTTAAAATCCACTTCCCGGTCCAGCACCCATACAAATGTTTCATCTTTGATTGTTATACCATTGGAAAGATCTCCCGTCTCCGTCTCGTCCCGCGGTATCTCTTCAACAGATTCCACATCTGTATCCGGCAGATTGTTTTCAGGAACCGTATCGTCTGCACTTTGCCGACTACAGCCTGCCAATAAGCATATCAGGAAAAGACACAGGCATATTTTAGACAGTTTCATAAAAGGCTAATACTGGCTGTTCCACTGTAAGGATCTAACGTAGCTGTTGCTCGATTTGCGCCGTGTACAAATTCACCCGTTAAAGATAAATCATACATACTTCTTGGTTGTACAGCATTCGGTGACAGTTCAATTTCTACTTTTGCCAGTCTTTCTGTATTAGTATTTTCCAGATTCGATGCATGTACAGGAATAGCTGTACTGATCATTAAAGCACTTACAAGTAATATTATCTTTTTTTCATACTTCCTCCTTTTTATTGCAATAAAGTTGCAAAGTTAAAATGTACTATTCCTCCTTCCATCGTGTTGCCTTTTACGAATATAGAATAACATACCAACCTTACAGATATGTGACAACAAAAAAGCGGCTGCCTGCCCTTCGGGCATACAACCACCTTTTGCTTACCAGCCAGCTTGTTCACAGACAGACACCTTAGAGATGCAGCTCCGCCGCCAGGATCTCATCTTTCCTTGCCAGAATATCGTCTGACAAAAGCTGTGCTTCCACATTCTCAAAACCGAGTCTGTCAATCGTCTGTGAAAAACGCTCTCCTTTCTTTCCTTGTTCACGAAATAAAAGAATAGCTTTCTCGACTACAGACAACGCTTCTTCCTTGTCCGTAAATATTTTATGGAGCGCGCGTCCCTGCGCTACATTTTTACCCCAGCGTCCGCCTATATAAATCTTAAATCCATAATCACCGTCTTCGATGGAACCAAAAGGACATTTCCCCACGCAGCGACCGCAGTTTTTACAGTCTTCCGGATCAATCGCAAGGACACCGTCCGTTACTTTTGCCACCTTAGTCGGACAAAGCTTTTCAATCGCGCATTTCTTACATCCTTTGCAGGATTCTTTATCAAATTTCGGAATCCTTTGACCAACGATTCCCACATCATTCAAATCGGGTTTTACACAGTTGTTAGGACATCCGCCAACGGCAATTTTAAATTTATGCGGAAGCTGTACCTGTCTGTACCCTTCATAAAATCTCTCATGAACCTCTTTTGCCAATTCATAAGAGTCTAAAAGTCCATACTGGCAGGTTGTCCCTTTACATGCTACCACCGGTCGAACCTTTGCACCAGTACCTCCTGTCACAAGACCCTCTTTTGCAATAAATGATTGAAATTCCTCGATCTTATCATAAGGAATCCCCGGCACTTCCACCGTCAAACGGGTTGTAAATACCAGTTCTCCGCTTCCAAATTTCTCTGCCGCCTCCGAAGCGCATCTTAACTGTGCCGCTGTCATTTTACCGTTCACTGTGATGATACGTCCGTTGAAATTGTCCGTTCCTCTGTTATTCAGAAATCCCATTCCTTTCACTCTTTTTTCGTCTGCTGCACTTACTGTTAATGCTGCCATAAGTTTTTCCTCCTTTTTAAATAGTTCTGATCTTTTGGTTGTATTATAGCACTTGTTTTATCATTAGAAAAATGATATTATTCTATCAAAATTATAGGTAAAACTTATAAGATAACCGGGAGATATACATATGACAATCCGACATTTGAAAATATTTATCGCTGTCGCAGAATGCGGTTCTATGAATACAGCAGCAAAAAAACTTTTCCTCTCCCAGCCCACCATCAGCCAGGCTATCCGGGAATTAGAAGAATACTATGATACCCGCCTCTTTGACCGACTCTCCAAAAGGCTCTATATTACGCCCGCCGGTAAGGACCTTCTGAGCAGTTCTTATCAGGTAGTGAATCAGTTTGACAAAATGGACCAGCATATGCAGAAGAACCGGCGAAAGGATATCATCCGTTTTGCCTCTACCATCACGGTAGGTTCCTGCCTGGCTTCCCATATACTCAACGATTTTCATGCTGTCATGCCCAAGACAACCACCTATACCTTCATCGGAAACACACATCTGGTAGAAGAAAGACTTCTGAAATCCGAAGTGGATATCGCGCTGGTGGAAGGCGAGATTCACCATCCTGATCTAATCATGGTTCCAATTATCCGGGATTTTCTTGTGCTGGGATGCTCTAAAAACCATACGTTTGCCGAACGGGACGAAGTCAATGTAAAAGAGCTAAACAACCAGGATTTTGTCATGAGAGAACAGGGAAGCGGCACCCGGGCGCTATTTGACAAGTTTATCAAGCGGCATAATCTGAATATCCATATTGCCTGGGAAGCCACCTGTCCGGATGCCATCAGAAACGCGGTTCTTTATAATGACTGTCTGGCTGTAGTCTCCGTCCGGCTTCTGGAACGAGAAATCCGTAGCGGTCAGATCCGTATCTTCAACCCACACACAAACGAGTTGGAACGGTATTTCAGCTTGGTATACCATAAAGATAAGATCTTCACGCCTTCTATGGATGCCTTGCGCAATATCGTCAATCACTATCAACAGCCGGACTGGCTGGGCAGTATCCATGTGGGTACTTTAAGCGAACAGCCTTAGGCCGTCTTTGCAAGATTGGTGGCTTCATCCAGCCATTCAAGATACATATTCTCTTCCAGAACTCCTGAAAGAATCTCGTTGATCCGCTCCAGGAGTTCTTCTTCCTCTTTTCCAACACCGCCAACAATGCCCCGGGAAGTATAAGTAAACGGATCATCCAGAATTGTAAGACCTGTATATTCCAACTCTGCCTCCGTCGCTATGGCCTCTTCCAGAATGACGCCGTCTACGGTCCCCATCCGAAGTTCTAACACTGCCTCTGACGCATGATCTGTAAGTTCCAGATAAGAACCGGGAAGCTGTTCCACTGCAAGCTGTGCCTGCAGGCTTCCATACTGCGCCGCCACCTTCTTTCCTTCCAGATCTTCTAACGACTTTATGACCTCCGCCTGTTTTTCCTGCATGAGAAGCACCTGTTTCCCCGGTTCATAATAAACATCTGTAAAATCCATCTGTGCCTTTCTCTCAGATTCGGGAAGCATACCAAGGAGCACCAAATCCACTTCCTTCTCTGACACGGCTTTCAAAGCATCCTCAAATTCCATCTCACGAAAATCCGCTTTCACGCCTAACTGCGCCGCAATATATTTGCCAAGTTCTATATCAGAACCGCCAAAGGAATGCTCCTCCGCACCTTTTTCCTGAACTACAAAGGCAAACGGCGCATAATCCGGTGAGATTCCGATGGTAATCGCACCTTTTTCCAATATGGCTTCTAAACGGTTTGAAGCTACTTTTCTTACTTCTATCGTATCTTCCATTCCATCGCTTCCTGCCCAGACTACGCTGGAACAGCCTGCCGACCATATGGCAGCCATTCCTGCGAGACAAAAAGCTAGTATCTTTTTTATCCTCATCCAATCTCTTCTTTCTGGTAATGATTTTCTATTTCAAAAAAAGCTCCGGAACAACTATTCCGAAGCTTCAGCAGGGACAGAAGGACTCGAACCCTCGACATTTGGTTTTGGAGACCAACGTTCTAC
>CAJUMT010000053.1:0-831 GCA_910587495.1 uncultured Lachnospiraceae bacterium
CAAATGGGAAGAACTAAAGACCGGCAAGGACGGGCTGGTTCCGGTCGTTGTGCAGGATTACCGTACACTGGAAGTGCTGATGCTGGCGTATATGAATGAAGAAGCTTTTGATACGACGCTTCAGACCGGCAAAATGACCTATTGGAGCCGCAGCCGGGAGGAACTCTGGACAAAAGGGATGACCAGCGGGCATTTCCAGTATGTAAAATCCCTGTCCGTTGACTGCGACAGCGATACGCTCCTGGCAAAGGTAAGCCAGGTGGGAGCCGCCTGCCATACCGGGAACCACACCTGTTTTTACCGGGATATGGTGAAAAAAGAATACAAAGAAACCAATCCTCTGAAAGTGTTTGAAAATGTATACGGCGTGATCATGGATCGGAAACTTCATCCAAAAGAAGGGTCTTATACCAATTATCTGTTCGATAAAGGCATTGATAAGATACTGAAAAAAATAGGAGAAGAAGCTACCGAACTTGTTATCGCCGCCAAAAATCCGGATCCGGAGGAGATTAAGTACGAACTTTCTGACTTCCTGTACCATGCCATGGTGCTGATGGCGGAGCGGAATGTGACCTGGGAGGATATTACCAGGGAGCTGGCGAACCGCTGAGAAAATCCGAAACGCATTTTTTGTACCCGAATTTCATATGATTTCTCTAAAGAAGGCATTTTAAGCCGGAAAGGAGAGATCATGGGTACATATCGGGAACAGCTGTTAAGAGAGACTTACGGAAGGGATATGGGAAGACTGCATACGCAGCCGGAGGAAGCGCCGTCAGGGACGCTTACTGTATTTAAATTAAAATTTACGGTCTGCCTGTTTTTATT
>CAJUMT010000053.1:841-16148 GCA_910587495.1 uncultured Lachnospiraceae bacterium
GCAGGATCGGGAAGGGCCCCCTGGCCGGCGGGATCGGGGCGGGCGTCCTGGTGGTGGCCGCCAGCTTCTGGTACGGCCGGGATCTGGTGAGCTACTACCGGCTCCCCCTGGTCCTGGTCCCCGCAGCGGTCCTCTCCGGCCTGCTGATCCTGCTGTCTGTCAGGGCCCTGGGGAGAGGGACCTGACCGGCAAAAGTTTTTTAAATATGACTGCGGATCAGATCCGCGCGGCGGTCACAAGCCAGGAGCTTTATGAAGAGCTGTCTGGGATCGCCGAACAGGTCATGGAAAGTGAAAAGTAGAGGAAAAAAGAGAGGGTATCGCCTGGCTGTTTGTTTTGACAGTTAGGGGATGCCTTTTTTATTCTTCAAAAGTGAGAAATCAGATTGAACCAGCTTGGCTCCAATGTTATAATCAGAGGAACAAAGTTAGGCTGAACCACAGCCAGAAAGGATGTGTCAATATGGCATTAACAGCAAAAGAACATTGGAGAGATGAAAAAATAGACGGCGTTATTTACGATATGTCACCGGCTCCTGGATATCAGCATGGAATCATCGATGGAAATATTTACAGAGTAATTAGTAATGGTTTAAAAGACAGTTTATGCCTCGTATTTATGGAGAATCTCGATTTTAAATACCATCCGGATACAAACGACGATTATGTATGCCCGGACGTAATGATAATCTGTGACAGGAAGCATTTAAAGGGCGGGTCATACAGCGGCGTCCCAAAATTTATTGCCGAAACACTGAGTCCGTCTACCGCCAGGCGGGATAAAACCGAGAAAAAAGATATTTACGAAAAAGCAGGCGTGGAAGAATACTGGATTATATCGCCCCGTGGAAAAGAAGTTGATATTTATTACCTGGAAAACGGACAGTATGTGCTGGAACAGAGTTATATTTTGGAAGACGATCCGGAAGACGATGACTATAACGCGGAGACGGTAATCGCGCTGCGGGCTTTTCCGCATATTACAATGGAGCTGAGGGATATATTTGAAAAAGTGGATTAAAATCATGCGTCTGCGAATTTGGTAAGACATAAATTAGTAAATCGTAATTGACTAAAACAAAAAGGAGTGATATAGTATATCTGTTAAAAGATGGGGGTAATCGTATGTTTATTGGCAGGGAGCGTGAGTTAATCTCTTTAAATAGATTATATGGTTCGGGTAAATTTGAGTTCGTAGTTATCTATGGGCGCCGCCGCATTGGAAAAACAGCACTTATTACGCAATTCATCAGAGATAAAAATGCAATTTATTTTATGGGCATAGAGAGCAATGCCAAACAAAATCTGGAGAATTTCAGTAAAAATATTCTGGAGTATGGGACAGGCATGCAAACGGATACCGTTTTTTTGTCTTTTCAGGCGGCGTTAGAATATGTGTTTCAACTAGCTGAAAAAGAACGCTTGATTCTGGCGATCGACGAGTATCCTTATGTGGCTCGCTCTTCTAAAAGCCTGGCTTCCACACTTCAGCTTTTAATTGATAAATATAAAGATCATTCTAAACTGATGCTGGTTCTCTGCGGATCGTCTATGTCTTATATGGAAGACCATGTATTGGCTTATAAGGCACCGCTTTATGGCAGACGGACAGCGCAGATGAAGATTCAGCCTTTTGATTTTGCCGATACCTGCCGGTATTTTAGAAACTTTTCAGGAGAAGAAAAAGCCCTGATTTATGGAATTGCAGGCGGAACGCCGCAATATTTGCTGCAAATGGATGATCGGTTAAGTGTGGAAGAAAATATTAAAAATACATTTTTAAATCCCGTTTCTTCTTTATTTGAAGAGCCGGAGAATTTGCTGAAACAGGAAGTACGGGAGCCGGCGCTTTATAATGCGATGATTACGGCGATTGCAGCGGGGGCTTCCCGGATGGCGGAAATATCTACAAAGGTTGGTGAGGATACCAGTGTCTGCGCCGCTTATTTAAAAAATCTGACATCATTGGGTCTGATCAGGAAAGAAGCACCGTATGGAAAAAAAGAATCTCGAAAATCCATTTATTTGATTGATGACTATATGTTTCGTTTTTGGTATCGGTTTGTTCCGGAAAACAGCTCACTGATTGCCCGCGGAGCCGCTGATCTGGCTTACAAGCGAATTGAACCATATTTGTCAGGCTATATGGGAAATGTATTTGAGGAAATATGCAGACAATACCTTTGGAAATTGTTACTAAGTGGTGAAGCTTTGGTAGAGTTTACAGAGCTTGGCAGATGGTGGGGGACTGATCCGTCTACCAAAAGCCAGGAAGAAATTGATATTATGGGGGAGCAGGATAAGAATACTGTTTTGTTTGGAGAGTGTAAATGGACCAATGAAAAAGTGGACATAGGCGTTCTGGAGACATTGGTAAGACGAAGTCAGTTGTTCTCTTACAAACATGTGTATTTGTATCTTTTTGCAAAAAGTGGATTTACAAAAGGATGCAAGGATAAAGCAGATGAGATGGGGAACGTGATCATGGTCACATATAATGATATACTATCCTTTTTGCAAAAAAACTGTTGAAAAAACATCCTGATGCGCTTATAATGGTTCTGTACCATTTTGGCAGACAAGTGTCTGCCTAATAAGAACAATGGAGGATAATGTATTATGAAAAAGAAAATGGTTTCTTTAATGCTTTGCACGGCACTGACCGCGGCGCTGGTTTCAGGATGCGGCGGCGGCAGTAACGACGCCCCGGCAGACAGTGACGCTCCGGCAGAGTCCGATGCGGCAGACGCCCAGGAAGGCGCTGAAGGTGCAGACGCGGCGGCGGATGCAGAAGCTCCGGCAGCAGCGGACGGCAATGTCATCAAGATCGGCGTGTTCGAACCCCAGACCGGTGAGAACGGCGGCGGCGGACTTCAGGAAGTGTACGGTATCCGTTACGCGAACCAGGAGCGTCCGACCGTTACGGCAGGCGGCACGGAGTACACGATTCAGCTGGTAGAAGCTGACAATAAGTCCGATAAGACGGAGGCAGTCACCGCAGCGCAGTCTTTGATCTCCGCAGATGTGGTAGGTGTGCTTGGTTCCTACGGTTCCGGCGTGTCCATCGCCGCAGGCGAGATCTTTAAAGAGGCGCAGATTCCGGCCATCGGATGTTCCTGCACCAACCCGCAGGTAACCCAGGGTAATGACTACTACTTCCGTGTGTGTTTCTTAGACCCGTTCCAGGGAACCGTAATGGCGAACTTCGCAAAAGAGGAAGGCGCGCAGAAAGCGGCTATTTTGACACAGCTTGGAGACGACTATTCTTCAGGCCTTGGTTCTTTCTTTAAGAATGCTTTCTCATCTTTCGGAGAGGTTGTCAGTGAAGAGCAGTTCCAGACCAACCAGACAGACTTCAAAGCAAGTCTGACCAATATCAAGAATGCAAATCCGGATGTTATTTTTGCTCCGTCTTCCATCGCTACGGCTCCGCTGATCATCAAACAGGCCCGCGAGCTTGGTATTACCTGTCCGATCATGGCCGGAGATACATGGGAGAACGCTACAATCATCGAGAATGTAGGCGAGTACACACAGGATATCTTCCTGTCCACCTTCTTTGACGAGGATGGTGTGGACGAAGCCGGCGCGGCATTTATCACCGGTTTCAAAGAGTATCTGACTTCCAATGGACAGAGCGATATTATCCCGGCGGTATCTGCCCTTGGATACGACGCATACAATGTACTGGTAGACGCGATTGAGGCAGCCGGTTCTGTTGATCCTGCTGCGATCCGCGACGCACTGGCCACTGTTGAGGCAGCAGGCGTGACCGGAGCGATCTCCTTTGACGAGAACGGAGATGCCAAGAAAGATATGGCATTTATCAAGACCGTTGAAGACGGCGGCTTTAAGTTCTTAAAGACCGTAACAGTAGAGTAATTTCAGATTACATGTACATAAAAGGGCAGGGAGGCCTTGCTTACCCTGCCCTTATTTTGGAAAAAGGGAAAAGGAAAACTCATGAGTCTAAATGTATTTTTTCAGCATTGCCTGACCGGTATTTCCCTGGGCGGAGCATATGCGCTGATCGCCATTGGATATACCATGGTCTACGGTATTTTAAGATTGATCAATTTTGCCCATGGAGATATTTTCATGGTAGCCGGATACTTCATGATTTTTGCCACTGCTACCTTTGGGTGGATGGCGGGGATTCCGATCATGCTGGCCTGCACGGTTGCGCTCGGCGTAATGATCGAGAAGATGGCGTATAAGCCTATTCGTACGGCGCCTCGTATGTCTGTCATGATATCTGCCATCGGCGTATCCTATTTGTTGCAAAATCTGACAACTTATTTATTTACAGCGCTTCCAAGGCCTTATCCTGAGATCCCGATTCTGAAGCGTATTTTCCAGATTGGTTCTGTATCTGCATCTTTAGTTACATTTTTGACACCGGTTCTTACGATCGTTCTAGTGTTCATCTTGGTATATATCACGAACCATACAAAAATCGGTATGGCTATGCGCGCTGTATCCAGGGATTTTGAGACTTCCCGTCTGATGGGAATTAAAATTAATAACGTCATCAGCATTACATTTGTGATTGGTTCATTTCTGGCTGGCGTAGGCGCCCTTTTGTATTTTACAGACCGTATGTCGGTGACGCCTTTTTCAGGTACGCTGCCGGGGCTTAAATGTTTTGTGGCCGCAGTAATAGGCGGTATAGGAAGCGTGCCCGGGGCAGTGGTAGGGGGATTTGTTATAGGTATTTGCGAGACATTCTTAATTGCGCTGGGGTATTCTACATTCAGCGACGCGTTTACTTTTATTCTGTTGATTATAATGCTTCTGTTCAGACCGACCGGATTGTTCGGCGAAAAAATGATTGATAAGGTGTGATGAATATGAAAAAAACAACGAAAACTATCTGTACTCTCATCGCAGCTGCGGCATTTATCGTCCTGTTGGTTTTCCTTGAGAGCAATAAAAATAAATATGGTATGGCAGTCACCGTACTGCAAAAAGGATTTATCCTGGCAGTTGTGGCTGTATCCATGAATCTGTTAAACGGTTTTACAGGCCTGTTTTCTTTGGGACAGGCAGGATTTATGGCCCTGGGTGCGTACACTTACGCAATCTTTACGATCCCGGTTGAGTCCCGTGCCAGCGTTTACTACATATCAGGTATGAATCCGGTGCTTGCAGGCATCGAGCTTCCTATGCTGGTGGCATTGGTGGCAGCAGGTCTGGTGGCGGCTCTATTTGCGGCTGTGATCGGTTTTCCGGTGCTTCGTTTAAAGAGCGATTATCTTGCCATCGCGACCCTTGGATTTTCAGAGATAATCCGTGCGCTGATCGCAAGTCCTCAGATGGATACGATCACCAACGGTTCGTACGGACTTAAAAGCATTCCGGCTGCCAGCATTTATGTGGTGGTAGGATTATGTATTATTTGTATTGGAATTATGGCCCTTCTGATTAATTCCTCTTTTGGCCGCGCATTTAAAGCAATCCGTGAAGATGAGATCGCGGCGGAAGCCATGGGAATCAACCTGTTAAAACATAAAGAATTGGCTTTTGTTATCAGCTCTTTCTTTGCCGGTATCGGCGGCGGACTCTTGGCTATGTTTATGCGTTCCATTGATTCAAGTACCTTTAAGATTGCCATGACATATGATATTCTTCTGATCGTAGTCATCGGCGGTATGGGAAGTATCACAGGAAGCGTTCTGTCTGCCCTTCTGGTAACGGCCAGCAAGGAGTGGTGGCTTCGGTTTTTTGATGAACCGCTTACCATCGCGGGTGTGAATATTCCGCTTTTCAGAAATGGTTTCCGTATGGTTATTTTCTCCATTCTATTGATGGTTGTGGTTCTGTTCTACCGCAGGGGAATTATGGGAACCAATGAATTTTCCTGGGAGGGGCTGATACGGCTTATAAAATCCATCCCATCCAGGGTTACGTCCCTGTTTCATAAGAAGGAGGGCGCTGCAAAATGAGTAAGACAATATTAAAAGCAGAAGATATTACGATGCAGTTCGGCGGTGTGGTTGCGGTCAATAATTTTTCCATGGAAGTTCATGAAGGAGAAATTGTGGCGCTGATCGGACCTAACGGCGCCGGCAAGACGACTGCGTTTAATGTGATCACAGGCGTCTATGCACCTACTAACGGCGCGGTGTATTTTGATGAACAGATGATTATTTCCAATTATCCCCAAGGTAAGATGAAGAAGATGTATGCGGGGGAAAATGACGGAAAATATACTAAAAAGATAGAGAAAACGCCGGATCAGATCACGAAGTTAGGCGTGGCGAGAACATTTCAGAATATTCGTTTGTTTAAAAGTCTGACCGTGTTCGATAACGTGCTGATTGCAAAACACATGCGTTCTAAAGCCAATGTATTCAGCGCTACCTTCCGGTTAAATGCAAAAGAAGAAAAGAAGAACCGGGAAGAAACGAGAAAGCTTCTGGAGATCGTGGGTCTTTTAGATGTACAGAATGAGATTGCTAGTTCGCTGCCCTATGGTAAGCAGCGCCATTTGGAAATTGCCCGCGCCCTTGCCACGGAACCGAAGCTTCTGCTTTTGGATGAACCGGCTGCAGGCATGAACCCGCAGGAAACCGATGAGCTGACCGCGTTTATTAAGCGCGTGAAAGATCAGTTCGGGCTGACTGTCTTTATGATTGAACATCATATGGATCTGGTCATGGAGATATCGGATCGAATCTATGTGCTGGACTTTGGAAAGCCGATTGCTTCCGGAAAGCCGGATGAAATACAGAATAACAAGCGAGTGATCGAAGCATATTTGGGGGTGCCGGAAGATGAGTAAAAATCTATTGGAGATCAAAGACTTAAGCGTATCCTATGGCGGTATCCGCGCGGTCAAAGGAATCAGTTTTGAGGTGCCGGAAGGAGAAGTCGTTACATTGATCGGAGCCAACGGCGCCGGAAAAAGTTCTACTTTACGTTCTATTGTGGGTCTGGAAAAGCCTGCAGGAGGAAGTATTGTATTTGACGGGCAGGATCTGGCGCAGTTGGGAACGGAACAGATTGTGACCACAGGTATCACGCTGGTTCCGGAAGGACGAAGAGTGTTCCCGAACTTGTCCGTTTTGGAAAATCTGAAAGTAGGAGCCTATCAAAGAAAAGACTCGCTGGATAAGGATATTGCGTGGATCTACGGCTTATTCCCCCGTCTGGAAGAACGGTCCTGGCAGATGGCGGGCACGCTTTCGGGTGGTGAACAGCAGATGCTGGCGATCGGGCGCGCGCTTATGAGCAAGCCGAAACTGATCATGATGGACGAGCCGTCCCTGGGTCTTGCGCCCATTGTGGTTCAGGGTGTGTTTGATATTATTAAAGAGATCAACAAACAGGGCGTGACGATCCTTTTGGTGGAGCAGAACGCGAATATGGCATTAAAAGCGGCTCATCGGGCTTATGTAATGGAAACAGGAAAGATTACATTAAGCGGAACCGGAAAAGAGCTGGCGGAAAATGAAGAAGTAAAGGCAGCTTATCTGGGTAAAGCGAAGAATAAATAAAAGAGGCAGGGCATTCCATATCCGGGACGTCCTGTTTTAGGATTCGGGTAAACAGATATGTGAGGTGGACTATGAAAGAAAAATTATCGGCGGTTGCTATGACTCTGGCGCTGTGCGCCGTAGTCGTGGCAGTAATAGCTGTACGGGAATACATTGCGGTTCGTCCTGCCGACGCTTACACGGACAAAGGCGTATATACCTTCAAGCCCTATGAAGTACTTCCGGTGCAGGTAAAAGGCATGACCAGAACCTCCGGGGGCAGACGGCGTCCCACTACGAGAACCGTCTATAAATTATACTATAAAGCGACGGACGGCAGCGGCTATCGGTATGTGGATGAAGTTCCGGCAAAAAGCTTTGGAGAGAAAAGAGTGAAGGAAGGCGTGACGGTGGACAGAAGGGTATTGTCTGTCGCAGAGGAGGATGTCTATATCACGGTGGAGCCGGATGAGACAGCCGAAAGCTACACGTCCTGGTACCGCAGGCGATATATCTTGTATACTGTTTTATCAGTGATCTATATTGTGATCTTTATCGTGCTGGTCTGCAAAAAGAAGATTTGTATTTCCTGATCTGTTCATCAGATTGCTTATCAAACAGGAAAAACATGTCGATATATATTATGATTGCTGTGTGAAAAATAACGATTATTTTCACAACCAACAGTTATGAACAACAGAACAAAAAGGAGATTAGAGAATTGATTAGCTACATTAGAAATTTAAAAATCAGATTAAAACTTTATATCCTTATAGGAGTTGCGCTGATTGGCATGTTTATAATCGGCGGTATGTCGTTTTTTCTTATGGGCCGAATGAACGATATGGCAAGTGATATTTCAACAAGCTGGCTTCCCAGTATTGATACGGCAAGAGACTTGACTGCCACTCTTTCTAATATTCGTCTCAATGAATTAGGGTATCTTACGGCGGTTTCTGATGATGTAAAAGAATCCAGTCTCCAATACCTCAAGAAGGAAAAAGAGGATATGAATGTCCTTTTAGCCACATATGAGGGATTAATTGACGAAGAAGAAAGAGAGTTCTATAATAATACAACGAGTCTTTGGACGCAGTACAATAAAGCGGATGAAGAAATGATGACATTAGCCAGTCAGGGCCGCATGGAGGACGCCCGTGATATCCTAGAAGGAGAATGTGTAGATCTTTACAATTCTTTAAACAGTGCTTTTAACGATATTATTACCTACAATACAGAAGGCAGTGATTCTGCAACAGAGGAAAGTTTTTTCCTTTACAGAACTGCCGTTATCCTTATGACGGCAGTTATCATTGCCATTATCCTTGTGGGGGTTTTCTTCTCATTTGTGATTGTACGCCTGATTAAAACTCCTATTTCAGAGATTGAGAATGCTGCTATAAAAATGGCGGAAGGTGATTTGAATGTAGAGATATCCTATACCTCTAAAGACGAATTGGGGGTTCTTGCCGAACAGGTACGCAGATTAATTCATAAGCTTCAGGTTATTATTGACGATGAGAACAAGTTCCTTGCTAAAATGGCTGCCGGAGATTTTACGGTGGATTCGATCTGTGAAGAAGAATATACAGGAAGTTTTTATCCGCTGTTGATTTCTTTCCGAGGTATCGCAGAAAAGCTCAATGACACAATGTTGCAAATCAGTCAAAGTTCCGCTCAGGTTGCAAACGGATCAGAACAGGTATCCAACGGAGCCCAGGCGCTCTCCCAGGGAGCAACCGAGCAGGCAAGTTCCGTACAGGAACTCGCTGCCACCATTAGTGAAATCTCCAGCAAGGTGAACCAAAATGCGGATAATGCACGGCAGGCTAATGCAACGGCGGGCAATGTCAGCACGCAAATGAATGTGAGCAATGAAAAAATGCAGCAGATGATGCGGGCAATGGGGGATATCAGCAACTGCTCCAACGAAATCGGCAAAATTATTAAGACGATTGAAGATATTGCTTTCCAGACCAATATTCTTGCCCTTAATGCTGCCGTAGAGGCCGCTCGCGCAGGCGCTGCAGGAAAAGGGTTTGCCGTAGTAGCCGATGAAGTTCGCAATCTGGCAAGCAAAAGCGCAGAAGCTTCTAAGAACACTTCTGTTTTGATTGAAAATTCATTAAAGGCAGTGGAAAACGGGACGCAGATTGCTGATGAAACAGCGCAGTCACTGCTTCAGGCAGTAAATGATGTGAACGAAATGGCAGGCATTATAGGGGAGATTTCAGAGGCCAGCAGCAACCAGGCTGATTCCATCTCTCAGATTACAATGGGAATTGATCAGATTTCCAGTGTTGTACAGACAAACTCGGCAACTGCGGAGGAAAGCGCGGCTGCAAGCGAAGAACTGTCCAGTCAATCACAGCTTATGAAGAGCCTCGTGGAAAGGTTTAAACTAAAAAGCATATAAGATAAAAGTACTAAAATGGGACCGCCATGAGCGGTCCCGAAGTTTGTGGGAGTTAGTAGTATATGTAATTTTAGTTTTATTTTCGTGCTGGCAGCGCCGCACGAAGGATTCTCTGGAAAGCTTCCAGGAATACATAAACAATAACAATATTCACAAAGAAATTCAAAGTACATTTGATAATCCTGGACGTTAAAAGAACTTGAAGCGGTGTTCCGTACATCAAGTACAGCCAGGTGGATGTAAGCGTGATACTGATCAGATATTCCACAAACGCGCAGCCCACAGCCCGGAGTTTAGTGACTTTGGATTTGTAAAGAATCAGTCCGCAGAGAACGCCTACCAGCGCATAGCTTAAAGAAAATCCTGGGAAATAAGCAAATCCCCGTACCAGGCAGTTCAGCATATCTCCTAAAAATCCGACTGCGAATCCCATGACCGGCCCGCCGACCATTCCCGCGGCGATAAATGCGAGGAATCCGATCCTGATCTCCAAAGTGCTGGAGATCACAATGTTACAAAAAGACAGAACCACATACAGAGCGATTAAAAGTCCGCACATACATAGGTTCTGGGTCTTGCGCAGGCTGTTAAGCTGCGCTTTGAAATCAAGAGCTTCTTTTGAAATCTGCATAAAAATACACCTCCATAGATGAAATGCAGGGCGGGAGAAAATCCTTCCGTTGTAATGCGAGGATAAATCCTCCACTGAAATGATAAGTTTCAACATAAATAATATCTTTCAGGCACCACATCTGAGATGTACTCATATGTAGCAACGGGTGCGAATCAGACATCGTAAGCTTCTCAGCTTTTCGTCCCGTGACAACTCCCCATCCACGGACACTTGACGCGTTTGACTCTACTTCGCTATTATTTACTTGCCCTTATTATAGCACTTTTTCCCAAATATGCAAGATTTATCGGCTTTTTTTAGAATGTTTTTACGAAAATAAAGCTAAAAGTGTCAGCTATTACAGTCAGAAGGTTGTATTCTTTGCCATTATCATATATAGTTTAAGGTATAAAGTGATAAGACAGGGGTGTATATCATGTCTGAATTTCAGGAATTGATTAAATCTTTTGCAAAAAGTAGGAATTATGTTCGGGATTTTCTCATATACGGTTTTAAATCCAGGGATGATTTTTCGGCTAAAAGCGGCAGAACTTATGACAATGAACGTCGTCGGGTTGCGTGCTGGCTGTCCGGCTATATTCAATCAGATTATGGCTCCCAGGGCAAAACAGTCTCTCTGGCAATGGACAGCAGTCTGCTGGGGGTTAATCCGCTTTATCGGGTATGGAAAGCCAAAAGCTTTACAGATAACGATATCGTGTTGCATTTTCTTTGTCTGGATTTATTCCGGACAGGAGGTTCTTATACGGCAGATGAGATGGCCGACCGATTCCTGGAAGATTATCAGTTGTTGTTTGAGACTCAACTGGTGCGAAAAAAAGCAAATGAATATGTAAAAGAAGGTATTCTGATTTCCAGAAGAGAGGGCAGAAAGCTACTTTATTCCATCGTCCCGGGGGTGGGGGAATCCCTAGCGGATATTTTTCCCGGACTTCTTGATGCGGTTCGTTTCTGTCAGTTATCCATGCCTTTGGGAGTGGTGGGGAGTATGATCTTGGATCAGTCGCAGACGGACAACGAGATTTTCATGGTCAAACATGGCTATTATGGATTTACACTGGAAGATGAAATGCTCTTTTTACTTCTTCACGCAATCAGGGAAAAATGTTTCGTGACGCTTATCAACCGGACAAATAAGATGGCAAAAGACGAGTCAATTCGGATTGTGCCGCTTAAAATATTTGTCAGTACCAGAACAGGACGGCGTTTTCTGTGCGGTTATCATACCAAGAGAAAGAGATTTTCCACCCTCCGGCTGGATCATATACAGAGCATAAAGGTGCAGGAACCTTTTAACGGTTATGATTTCTATCAGGAAAAGCTTGCAAAAAATATCCCCCGCTGCTTTGGAGTTTCTTTTGGCTCTTCCCATGCTATGGATACTGTTCGGCTGACGCTTAAGGTTTTGGAGGGTGCGGAGGATTACATATTGCGGCGTCTGGAAAGAGAGGGACACGGCGGAAGAATCACCCGGACGGAGGAAAATATCTATACTTATGAATTATCTGTCTTTGACGGAAATGAGATGATGCCCTGGATCAAGACATTTATTGGTCGGATCGTCCGTTTTGAATCCAACAATGAATATTTGGTAAAAAAGTTTTATGGAGATATCCGCGCAATGGCAAAGATGTATGAAATACAGGAGAGTATATAAATCATGGAGTTGTTTTCTGAAATTTACAGTTGTTATTATCAGGTTGTGGACTGCATAATAAGAGAAGCGGAAACGCGAAGCCTTATGAAAAAAGAAATGGAAAGCATCTGCGCAAGGTTAGGATTTGAAGAAAGCAGTCTTTATATATTGCCTAAATTGCTGGGTGGCGAGTGGCCGCTTTTAAAACATGATGATGAGGACGGGTTCCGGGCAGTTACAAATGATCATTTACCTTTGCCGCTGACGGGTCTGCAGCGTTCCTGGCTGAAAAGCCTTCTTTCGGACAGCCGCTTTCGGCTGTTTTTTTCGGAAGAAGAACTTTTGGCATTACAGAAGTATGTACAGGACGCCCAGGTGCTCTGGGAACCGGAAGATTTCTATTACTATGACCGATACACAGACGGGGACAGTTATACTTCTAATAAATACCGGGAACATTTCCAGACTTTACTTCGTGCGATCACCCAAAGGCAATATGTGACAATCAGTTATCAGTCCCGCAGCGGTAATCGGATTTCACATCATTATCTTCCGCTTAAAATGGAATATTCACTTAAAAACGACCGCTTCCGCCTGCTGGCTTTGCCTCAGAACGGACGCCATTCCATCTACATAACGACCATCAATGTAGGTAGTATCACAGAAGTGACGCCGCTTCCTTTATATGATGAAGAAGACATAGATTTTGTGGGACTGATTCGCAAATCCTATTATCGTGAACCCATTCGGCTTTTAATCAAAAATCAGCGAAATGCTCTGGAGCGGGCGATGCTTCACTTTGCCAATTATGAAAAAAGAACAAAAAAAATAGACGAGAACACATGGGAGTGTCTCATCTATTATAATAATTCTATGGAAACAGAATTGTTGATCGAGATCCTTTCTTTTGGGCCTGCCGTAAAAGTGACCGGGCCAGACTCGTTTCTTGCGCAAATCAAAAACAGGCTTCAAAAGCAGATTGATCTTATGGGAGGGGTTCCTTCCCGGTTTTAAAGACATTGATCATCTCCCGGGTCAGACTGACGCCGTCATCCTCCAGAGGAATATCCTCCCGTTCAAACCATTCTCCCACGGCCAGTTCTTCCGTATCCAACGTAATATGGGTATCGCCGTCCACATCACAGAAAAATCCGCACAGTAAAGTGGAGGAAAAGGACCATGGCTGGCATTTGTAATAGCGGATGTTTTTGACCTTCAGTCCCACTTCTTCCATAACTTCTCTTTGGACGGTTTCTTCCAGTGTTTCGCCTACTTCGGTAAATCCGGCTACGAGCGCGTAATTTACTACACCCGGGCGGTGGGCGTATTTGGTCAGTAGAAGTCTGTTTTTATCAGTGACTGCCACGATGACGCCGGGACAGATTTTGGGGTATACCGTATTTTGGCAGCAAGTGCATTGCAACATCCGTTCTTTGTGGTCAGGCTTCATTGGCTTTCCGCATTTCCCACAATAACGGTTGGAGCGATACCAGTCATCTAATTGCCATCCGGTGATGCCTGCGAATCCAAGATATTTAGGTTCTGCCTCTCTGCATGCAGTCGGTTTTTCCCACTGGAAGCCCGGCAGTCCTTCATCCAGACCACTTTGCAGGAGAAAGAACCGCTCGTCACTTATGGTGAACAGATAAGTAAATTCTGCATTTTCTTTGGGAATATCACCTGCTTTCGGAAAAGAAAGCTGTCCGTTCTCCAATCGGCACAACATATTCCCGTCTTTATAAGTCAGTACCGGATCTTTGTCCTCCGGCGCCTGTTCTGCATAATGATTGTTGTATGTATAAGGTGCTATATCTTGTATCATCTTTGTGATCATTCCGCCTTTCTTCTGATGTATCATATTTATGGATAGAACCTGTGTAAAAGGATATCATGTTTATGTGACAAATTCAAGTTGATTGAAGGATTTTCAATTGCGTCCCCTGTATTTTTGTGTTATCCTGTCAGTGTATTATAACCATACATAAAGGGGGAATGATCATTGAAAATGCAGGAATCACCCGAAGATTATCTGGAGGCCATTCTGGTTCTCTCCCGGGAATTGGGGAATGTACGATCAATTGATGTGGCGAATCATTTGGGTTACAGTAAGCCCAGCATCAGCGTAGCAATGAAAAGACTTCGCGAGAACGGTTTTGTCACGCAAGATGACAATGGCCATTTGATCCTGACTGGTTCCGGTCTTTCCATTGCACTTAAAATCTATGAGCGACATCTGGTCCTGTCTCAACTGCTGATTTCCATTGGGGTGGATGAAGAGACTGCGAGAAAAGACGCGTGCCGTATGGAGCATGTAATCAGTGACGAAACTTTTGAGCGGTTTAAAGAGCTTTCTCAGAAGCGCTGATCAGTAAAAGAATAGGGAGAAGGAATATGAAGACAGAAATGAAGAAAGAACCTAAGATTCATAAAGAAGCTACGGTCGCAAAAGGGGCGGTTGTCATGGGGGATGTAACTATGGAAAAGGACAGCAGCGTCTGGTATAATGCGGTCGTGCGAGGAGATTTGCAGCCGATTGTGATTGGGGAAGGTTCTAACGTGCAGGATAATGCGGTTCTTCATGTGGACAGAATTTGTCCGCTTACGATAGGAAAAAAAGTGACCGTAGGCCATGGAGCGATTTTGCATGGCTGCACGATTGAAGACCAGGTGCTGATCGGCATGGGTGCTATCGTGATGAATAAAGCTGTGGTCGGAAAGGGCAGTATCATAGCCGCGGGCGCTTTGGTGACACAGAATACCGTGATTCCGCCCGGATCTTTAGTGATGGGCAATCCGGGGAAAGTCCGGCGGCAGGTGACGCCCCAGGAAATACAGGCAAGTATACAAAATGCAGAGAATTATATGAAGGAGAGTAAAGAGATCGTTTCTTGTTGATTCCCTGTTGCTTGCAGCGGGGTATGTGACTGTCAATATAAAGCTTGGAGAGATTAAAATGGTGGCAGAAGACAGAAAAAGGGCGTATGCAAGAGAGGCGTTTAAGCTGTCTTTAAGCGGGCTTCGCCGCAAAATCCCTGCATTGACGGCGGCTACAGAGGTTATGCATACAGTGTGGACGCAGCAGGGCGTAAGATCCGGGACGGATGCAGAGACGATCTATTGGAACCAAGAGGAAGTACTGGGACT
>CAJUMT010000053.1:16158-17776 GCA_910587495.1 uncultured Lachnospiraceae bacterium
GGGACTTTTTGCAGAAGGTGCAGATAGGCTTCAGAGAAGATATCTGCATTTTTTACTGCATGGAATGTATCTGCACAGATTCAGGGGAAGCGGGTATCCGGAGCAGATCTGGTGGCTGGCCTGCGATCTGATGACGGAATACCGGATTGATCGGATGCATGTAGATGGATTCGAGTGGCCGATCCCTGGGGAGAGAAGCCGTTGTTACAGGAGGCTTAGGGAAAACGGTATCCGCTTTCATGAAAGAAATCTGGCCGACTGGTTAAAAAAAGCAGATAAAAGCTTTATTCATGAACTGGAAACAATATTCAGAAAAGATGAACATAGATTCTGGCAGATGGAGGAGACGCCCGGAGCGGATATAAAGCGCCGGGAAACTTTCAGGAGAGATCAGCTTCAAAAAACGGCGGGGGCGGTTCATAAGTGGAAAACCGTATTTGAACAGTTGGAACTTCGCGAAACAGAACATAAAAGACAGGCTGGGGGCAGCGCCGGAGCAGGAAGCGAAAAGGTTATACTGGAGAAAGAAAAGGGACACGATTATCGGATGTTCCTGAAAAAATTCGCAGTGACAAAGGAAGAACTGTCTCTCGATATGGACAGCTTTGACTATATTCCCTATGATTACAGCCGCAGGATGTATGAGAACCTGGTATTCTTAGAGCCGCTGGAGTACAGAGAAGTGCAGAAGCTTTCGGAATTTGTGATTGCTATTGATACATCAGGTTCCTGTTCCGGAGAAATTGTGCGGCAATTCCTTTCGGAAACATGGGAAATTTTCCAGGAAAAAGACAATTTTTTTCGGGATATGCGTATTCATTTGATCCAGTGCGACTGCCTGATCCAGGAGCATATATGCGTGACCTGCGAAGAAGAATGGAAAGACTATCTGGAGCATATGGAGATCAAAGGACACGGAGATACGGATTTCACGCCGGTCTTTCGTCTGGTGGACAAGATGGTGGAAGAAAAAGAGTTAAAAGATTTAAAAGGACTTTTATATTTTACGGACGGGGACGGGATCTATCCGTCCGTAAAACCGGACTACGAGACTGCGTTCGTATTTTTAAATGAAGAACTTACAAAAGGCAAAGCGCCCGGCTGGGCATTGACATTGACACTGGACAGGGAACTGGAGGCAAAGGCATGAATATACAGGAAGCAAAAGATGAGATCATCCGAAGCGTGCAGGCGTATACGGCCAGAGATGCGCGCGGTTTTTACCGGATTCCGCCTGTGCGTCAGCGTCCGGTGCTTCTGATGGGGCCGCCGGGAATCGGCAAAACGGCGATCATGGAGCAGGCGGCCAGGGAATGCGGTGTGGGACTGGTGGCTTACACAATCACGCACCATACAAGACAGAGCGCCGTGGGGCTTCCGCAGCTTGTGAAGCGGACTTTTGAAGGTACAGAGTATACGGTAACAGAATATACCATGAGTGAGATCGTCGGGGCCGTCTATGAGTATCAGGAGAGGACCGGACATAAAGAGGGGATTCTTTTTATCGATGAGATCAACTGTGTGTCGGAGACGCTGGCGCCTACCATGCTGCAGTTTCTGCAGTACAAGATGTTTGGGAATCATAAAGTGCCGGAGGGCTGGATGATCGTCGCCGCAG